>JAENVZ010000300.1 GCA_016650315.1 Alphaproteobacteria bacterium
CCCTGAAAAAATGGCTCGTTGATCGACACAGCTTTGACCGCGTGAATGGACTTTCGCAATTCCATTGTCACCACGCGGTCGATCAGCAGCATCGGGAAACGATGCGGCAAGGCCTGCATCACCGCTCGAATGTCCATAGGCCCCTTGACGACGCCTTCTGTTGCAACCTGTTCCGTCACAGACGCTTACCTGCTGGAGGCGTTTGCGGCAGGCTGCTGCTGTTGGCCTGGCTGCCAGCCTGCAGGAGGAACAATCTGAGCGTTGGGAACCAGCGTGTTGAGTTCAGCGGTCACAGCGTCGGTGATATCGACTGTGGGCTGATAGGATACAGTTGCCTGTGGCTGGAGCACCAGGTCAATCTTGCGCTTGGTCATCGCGGATTTCAGCGCATCGCTCAGCTTTGCCGTAACCTGCTCCTCGACATAGGCCTGGGCCGTGGCAATCGGGCGACCCAATGTCGAAAGTTCCTGCTGGATGGCTGCACGGCGCTGCTGGAACGCCTCGATCTTGGGCTGCAATGTGGGGCTGTTCGCGCCAGCCGTTTTCTGCATCGACTGGATTTCATTGGCCTTGGTCTGCAACTCAGTGTCCAACGTCGCCTTGCGCGCATTGAATGCGTCGATCTGCGCCTTGTACGTCGTTTGCATGGCGGTCATTGCGTTGGTGAATGCATTTGACTTGCCCACCGCCTGTTCCAGATCGGCCACCGCTATGCCCATTCTGGACTGTGCGGCTGCGGGGGTTGTCATGACTGCAATACCGGCAATCGGCGCCACGGCAAGCGCCGCAGCCTTCAAAATCATCTTCATCAGAATTGTGTCCCTACGTTGAATGTAATCAATTTTGTGTCGTCGCCCGGCTCTTTTAGCAGAGCCTTGGCTATATCGATCCTGAACGGACCGAAAGGTGAGTTCCAATTGACGCCAAAGCCGACGGAAAGACGGGGCTTGAGCGTGTCGCCCAGATAATCTTCTTCGAAATTCCCGTTCGCAAAGGTTCCGGTAGCGCAAGTGGGGCTTGCTGGTGTGCCACCAGCCTTCGTTGTGGTTGTAGTCGTGGTGCTATCCGGGTTCGTGACAGTGAGCGAGCAATAACCGGGAAACTGTGTCAGAGCTGGATTCTTCAACCCCGCAACCGCACCCGCATCGACAAATATGGAAGGCCGCAGCCCCATTTCCTTCGCGCCGGAGCCCAACGGAATTTCCAACTCCGCCCGCGCCTGATAATAAATCTTGCCACCGAGTGCGTCGTCCTGGGTGTTGTTACCAGCGGCGCGTTCATAAACCCCATCGGTATCCGCATCGCTGAGATAGAACCTCTTCACACGCGGCCCGATACCACGAATATCGAAGCCTCTCATTTGCGGCTCGCCAAGGAAGAAACGGTCGGTCAGACGTACCTTGTCGATTGGATTGCTTGCGCTGTCGAACTTCTGTTTTTCCAGCGAATGAATATATCCAGCCTCACCGCTCAACGAAAAGATAAAGCCGCCACCGACTTTCCAGAACTTGTCCGCATCGATCCGACTGCGCAAATATTTGACGCTGCCGCCCAGACCCGCCAGATCCTGCGAAAAAGTGACGCTATGTCCCTTGGTCGGGCGGATACGGTTGTCGCGCGTGTCATAGATCAGCGAATAACCGAGCGAAGATGTCGTCCGCTTGCCAATGGCATCGCACAGATAGCGGCCAGCAAGGATAGGGTCGCATTCCAGCGTGCCGTTGCCATCGGTATCCGAATAAAAACTGTTCTTGTCGAGCGTCACATCGTCGAAGCTCAGGCCATAACGCAACGCCAGCGACATATATTCGGTCAGCGCCAGACCTGCGCGGATCTGGAATCCGGTCGTCGTCTGCTGATAGGTGGTATTGCGGTCATTATTATTCAAATAATTGAAACTGTTCATATCCCGCCGGAAAATATCACCGCCCAGCGCTATGTTGCGGTCGAACAGATAGGGTTCGGTAAAGCCCAGCTCGACGGACTTGGAATAGTTGGAATAATTGACGCTGGCGCGCAGCTCCTGGCCCTTGCCGCGGAAATTGCGCTGACGGATCGACGCGGAAACGATGAACCGTTCAAGGCTGGAAAAACCCGCCGACAATTGCAGTTCGCCGGTCGATTTTTCCTCGACATTGGTTTCAAGGACGATCCGGTCAGGCGCAGAACCCGGCTTTTGTTCAACCTCCAGCTTGTCCTGAAAATAGCCCAGCGACTTGATGCGATCGGCCGAACGCTTCACTTGGAAACTGTTGAATGCGTCTCCTTCATGCAGACGGAATTCGCGGCGGATCACCTTATCCTGCGTCAGCGTATTGCCGTTGATGTCGATCCGTTCGACATAAACGCGAGGCGCTTCATTCACGCGGAAGACCAGCGACATCGTCAGGTTGTCTTTGCTGCGCTGGAAGTCCGGGTTGATGTCCGCAAAGGCATAGCCGAACAGGCCAGCCGTTTCGGTCATCGACGTAACCGTATCCTCGACCTGTTTGGCGTTGTACCAGTCACCCTTCTTCATCGGCACCAGCTTTTGAAGCGTTTCGGGCTGCAGATCACGAATATCGCTTTGTACCGATACGTCCCCGAATTTGTAGCGATCCCCCTCCTCCACCACATAAGTGATGATGAAATCGCGCTTATTCTGTGTCAGTTCAGCGACCGCGGAAATGACGCGGAAATCGGCATAGCCTTCGGTCAGATAGAATTGCCGCAATTTCTGCTGGTCATAGGCCAGACGATCGGGGTCATAACTGGTGCCCGAACTGAATATGCGAAAGAGGCGCGACTGCTTGGTCACCATCTGGCCACGCAGTTCACCATGGGAGAATTTTTCGTTGCCGATGATGTTGATCTGGCGGACCTTGGATTTCGGCCCTTCGCTAATTTCGAAGATGATGTCGACGCGGTTCTGGTCGAGTTGCACCATCTTGGGATCGACGCTTGCCGCGAACCGCCCTTGTCGCCGGTACAGTTCAACGATGCGGGCGACATCAGCCCGTACCCTTGACCGTGTGAAGATCTGGCGCGGGGCAAGCTTGATCTCCGGCTGGATTTTTTCGTCCTTCAGGCGCTTGTTGCCTTCCAGAACGATTCGGTTGATGACCGGATTTTCCTTGATCTCAATCGTCAGATTGCCTTGATCGTCACGAATCTGGACGTCGGCAAACAATTCGGTTTCAAACAAATCCTTGAGTGCGAGATCGAGCGATTCGCGGTTATAGGGCTGCCCCACGCGTAGCTTGGTGTAGGACAGCACCGTATCAGATTCCAGACGCTGCGCCCCCGTGACCGCTATGGACCGAACAGTACCCGCCTGCGCAACAGGTTGAAGCGCGGAAGTGACGGCCTGAGGCGGAGCCAGCGCCGGTTGGGCGATTGCTGATCCAGTGAAACCCGCCAACGCGGTCCCGGTCAACAGGGCAACAGTCAGACGTTGGTTGAAGTTGCTGCAAAGTGTCGCTGTCACGCGTTTTTCTACCTTCAAAAACAAAAATCCGGCTTTCGCCGAAATGCTCGTGTCTTCCCTGCCCGATGCACGTCAGCCAATCAAGCCGGACAAACCCTTCCAGACACCGAAAGACGATAAATCGTTAAACGTAACAAACAACATCACTGATAACAGCAATGCCAGGCCGGAACGATAGGCCCATTCCTGGATCACCGGACTGACCGGTTTGCGCGCAATTGCCTCAATCCCGTAAAAAAGCAGATGACCGCCATCCAGCATGGGGATTGGCAATATGTTGATGAACCCCAAGTTAATCGAGATCAGAGCCATGAAGAAGATAAACTGCTCTGCCCCCCGACCAGCCTGTTCGCCCGAAATTTGCGCGATCTTCAACGGCCCGCCCAATTCGTTGAGTGATCGCCGCCCGCTAATCACCTGCCCAAGCGTGTCCACCATCAGCCGAACGATCGCGCCTGTTCGATGAATGGCGACGCCGGGTGCATCAAGAAGCGACACCTCCCGCAATTCCGATGCCGGGCTTTGCACCCCGATCAGTCCGATCCGGTATTCATTGCCGAACCGGTCGATATCGGTCCGCACGCCGATCCGGACAGGAAGGTGGATTACCGCCCCGTTCCGTTCGATGGTAAAATTTGCATTTTCGTCCGGGCGATAAAATACTGCCTGCGACACCTGATCGAAACGTTCGATCTTGCGGTCGTCAATCGCCAGAATACGATCATTGACCCGCATCCCCGATTGCTCGGCGGCGGCACCTTCGATCATCATATTGACAACAGGCGGCGTAACATTCTGGCCATAAAACATGGCAAAACCAGCCAGTATGACGATTGCAAACAGGAAATTGATCGCCGGACCCGCCGCAACGATCAGTGCACGCTGCCACAAGGGCTTGGCCGGAAAGCATTCCGCGCGTTCATCGGGCGACAGGTGAAGCCATTCCGCACCAGGTTGACTGGCCGCATTCATGTCGCCTGCAAATTTTACATAACCGCCGAGCGGAAGCGCCGCGAGCCGCCAACGTGTCCCGCGCCTGTCGACCCAGTGGGCCAATTCCTTGCCCACACCGATTGAAAAGGTTTCGGCCTTTACGCCAAACAGGCGTGCGACCAGATAATGTCCCAGTTCATGCACAAAGACGAGTGGCCCGATCACCGCGATGAACGCTACAATAGTCAGCACTATGCCGGGACTGTCAGTCAATGGCGCCCTCTCTCCAAAATCATGTTCGCAACTTTGCGCGTCTCACGATCGATCATGAATATGTCTTCCACCGCCTGCGGCAGGGCGGGACTGTAGCGACTAAGGGTTTCGGTCACAACCATGGCAATTTCAAGGAAAGATATTTTTTCCTTCAGGAATGCCTCGACCGCGACTTCATTGGCGGCATTCAATATCGCTGGACAGGCGCCGCCCGCCACAATCGCCTCCCGTGCAAGCCTGATCGCAGGAAAGCGTTCTTCATCAGGCGCTTCGAAATCGAGCCTGCCAATGGCGACAAGGTCCAGCGGCGCACAAGGCGTCGCCATCCGTTCCGGCCAGGCAAGCGCGTGGGCGATGGGAATACGCATATCGGGCGATCCAAGCTGCGCCAATGTCGAATGATCCCGAAATTCCACCAGCGAATGAATGACCGATTGCGGATGCACCATGATCCCGATGCGGTCGAGGCCGACGGGAAAAAGATGGTGTGCTTCAATCAGTTCCAGGCCCTTGTTCATCATTGTCGCACTGTCGACACTGATTTTCGCACCCATCGACCAATTGGGGTGTTTGACCGCCTGCGCCGGGGTGACTGTGGCCATTTGCGCGCTGGTTAAGGTGCGAAAAGGGCCGCCGCTGGCGGTCAGGGTGATGCGCGCGACCTCTTCTATGCGTCCCCCGGCAAGGCACTGGAAAATGGCGTTATGTTCACTGTCCACGGGCAGCAATGTGGCGCCCGACGCCTTTGCAGCCTGCATCATCAGCGCGCCGGCCGATACCAGTGCTTCCTTGTTGGCAAGCGCCACCGTGCGTCCGCACTTCAATGCCGCCAAAGTCGGAGGCAACCCAGCACAGCCCACAATCGCGGCCATGGTCCAGTCCGCTTCCAGACCAGCGGCATCCACAAGCGCCTGCGCGCCTGCCGCCGCCTCTATACCGGTGCCTGCAAGAGCGTCCCTGAGCGCTGAATAATGCACCTCATCGGCTATAACAGCGATCTGCGCCCGATGGTGCCGTGCCGCCTGTGCCAGCGCTTCGACGCCGCGATGGGCGGTCAGCGCAACAACGTCATAATTTCCGGGGTTGCGACCAATCAGGTCCAGTGTCGACTGGCCCACTGAGCCGGTCGCGCCAAATATGGAGATGCGCCGCGGTTTCATCGTCACACCATATACCCGCTGGCGACCAGCAGGGCGGCGACAGGTGCAGCCGTCACAACGCCATCCAGCCGGTCCAGGACGCCGCCATGTCCGGGCAACAGGCTACCACTGTCCTTTACGCCCGCCCTCCGTTTGAGCCAGCTTTCATAAAGATCGCCCAGTTGCGCGATGACCGCCAACAGCCCACTCGCAGCGGCCAATGGAATAGGGAGGCCAAGCCAGTCATGCAGGATGAACCCGAACAGCAACGCCGCCAACATCCCGCCACCCAGCCCCGACCAGGTCTTGCTGGGACTGATCCCCGGCGCAAGCTTGGGTCCGCCCAGACTCCGCCCGGCAAAATAAGCGCCAATGTCCGTCGCCCATACAAGCCCCAGCGCCCAGAACGTCAGCAGCAGACCGTCCGGTCGATCCCGCAGGAACAACAATGCCAATATCGGCAGGCCAACATAAAAAACCCCCGCGCCCAAACGCGGCGACCGGCCAATCACCGTCACAAACAGGAATGCGCCAGCAATCAGTCCAATCGCCAGAAAGGAGGGTCCGGCGGCAATGGGTGACATGATCGCCAAGGGTACGC
>JAENVZ010000301.1 GCA_016650315.1 Alphaproteobacteria bacterium
CGCCGGACTGTCGTCTTCCAGCGCCGGCCCGACGCGGGTCCGTGCCGTATCGAGCGATACCGCATAGCCGAACAGGAACAGGAGGATCAGCGGCAGTATAAAAGCGATGAGCATGGTGGAAGGATCGCGGATGATCTGCACCGCTTCCTTGCGCAGCATCGCCATCAAACGCCGCTTGTCCATGCGCGTCATTGTCATGCGGCATCCCTTTCGCCTTCGCGCGCCAGGTCGGACGCTTCGATCAATGCGATGAAAGCGTCTTCCATGGTCGGTTCGTCCAGACCGGATTGTGCCGCCGCCTTGGCTTTCAGGTCGTCTGGCGTGCCAATGGCAATTTCCTGCGCCCGATAAATCAGGGCGATCCGGTCGCAATATTCCGCTTCATCCATGAAATGCGTCGTGACGAGAACGGTCACGCCCTTTTCGACAAGGCCATTAATATGCGTCCAGAATTCCCGCCGGGTAATCGGATCGACGCCCGATGTGGGTTCGTCCAGGAACAGAACGGGCGGTTCATGCATGACAGCGCACGCCAGCGCCAGACGTTGCTTGTAGCCCAGCGGCAATGATCCGGCATTGGCGCTGAGATGGCGCTTGAGATCGAAGATGGAGATCATGCGGTCGATCGCGTCAGCCGCCTTGGTGCGGTCAAGATCGTAGACGCCAGCGAAAAAATCCAGATTCTGTTTCACCGAGAGGTCGCCGTAGAGCGAGAATTTCTGAGCCATATAGCCCAGCGACCCCCGCACCTTCGCCGAAGCGCGCCGCAGGTCATATCCTACGACCGATCCCGTCCCGCCGCTTGGCGTCAACAAGCCGCACAGCATCTTGAAAGTCGTGGACTTGCCCGCGCCATTGGGACCGAGCAATCCAAATATTTCTCCCCGCGGAATGGAAAAGCGGATGTCCTCGGCCGCCGTGAAATCGCCGAAGCGCTTGGTAAGGCCGATAGCCTCGATCGCAGGCTGGTCGCTTTGCGGAATGACGCGATAATGCGTTGCCAGTTCGCTCGTGCCCTTTGGGCCGCCGCCCAATATATCGACATAGGCATCCTCGAAACGGGATGGGGTCGGAGCGACCGACGCGGTTTCACCGGCGCCCAGCGAAGTAAGATCCGGCGCACTGGCGTCAGGGCGCATCAGCAGGCGGATTGCCTTGCCCTGAATTGTGCCATCCATCACGTCGTGCCGATCCAGGGTCTTTTCCAGCAAGCGCCGCCGGTTGCCTGACAGCCCCTCCAGCCGGAATACGCGGCCATCGACCCGGCTGGTCAGGTCTTTGGGCGGTCCTGAAAAAAGGACCTTGCCGCTGTCGAGCAGATGCACTGTGTCGCACGCTTCTGCTTCGTCCAGATATGCGGTGGACCACAGCACGCCGATGCCTTCTCCGGTCAGTTCCTTGACCATGGTCCACAGTTCGCGGCGAGAAATGGGATCGACGCCCACACCCGGCTCGTCAAGCAGCAACAACCGGGGCGTCCGCACTAAAGCGCAGGCAAGGCCCAGCTTTTGTTTCATGCCGCCGGACAGCTTGCCCGCAAGCCGGGTCTGGAAGCGTTTGAGATCAGTGAAATCGAGCAGTCGCTCAAAGGTCGCGTCGTGCTCATCTCGCGGAAGGCCGCGCAATTCCGCGTAAAGCGTCAGATTTTGAATGACGCTCAGATCTTCATAAAGACCAAAGCGCTGCGGCATATAGCCGATGTCGCCCATTTCCGTTCCTGGCCTGTGCCCAAGCGTTTCGATTTCACCATCGTCGGGCAGCAATAGTCCGGCCAGCAAGCGGATAAGCGTTGTTTTTCCTGCACCGTCCGGTCCGACCAGCCCGGTGATCATGCCTGCCTCAATGGCGACCGAAACGCCGCTCAGCGCTGGATCGTCGCCAGAGCCAAAGCGCTTTACAAGGTCGCGGGTCCAGGCAAGGTCATGTGCCATGTCGGCCCTTACCGATCCTGTGTCGGATGGGCATCAGGCACCTGCACTGTTACGGGTTGACCCTGACGCAGGCCATCGTCGGGATCGCTCACTATGATACGCAGGCGATAGACAAGATCGGTGCGCAGACTTTCCGTTTCCACCGACTTGGGCGTGAATTCCGCAGCGGGAGAAATATAGCCGATCTGGCCATGATAGGTCTTGTTGCTGCCGTCGGTCGTTACCAGCACCTTCATGCCCGGCGCGATCCGCCCCAGATCGGGTTCGGCGACATAAGCACGCACCCGCATGGGCCGGTCGATCGTCAGGGTAAAGACGGTTTCACCCGCTTGCACGATGGCCCCCGGTTCGCGCGCGCGGGTCAGGATGACGCCATCCGACGGAGCGGCGAGAGTCGCGTCTTTCAGGTCCGTCTGGACACTATCCTGAAGCGCCCGGGCATTTTGAAGCTGTGCCGCCGCCGCATCGACATCTTCCTTGCGCGACCCTTCCTTTTGCAGCGACAGCGCCTCGTTTGCCGCCGTCACCTGCGCTTGCGCTGCGCGCCATGCAGAGACGGTCTGATCGAATTGCGCCTGTGAAATTGCACCAGTTGCGACCAGCGCCTTGCGGCGTTCATGTTCGGCGGTCGCCTTGACCAGATTGGCGCGCTGTTGCGCAAGGTGCGCTTGCGCCTGGGCGATGTCCTGTGGCCGGTTGCCGTTGCGGCGTTTGGCCAAATCCGCCTGTGCCAGTGCCACCTGCGCCTGTGCGGCAGTCAATTTGTCGGTGAGCGGCTGCGTGTCGAGTATGGCAAGCACCTGTCCTGCCTTTACATGTGCGCCTTCTTCCACCGGCATTTTGGCAATGCGGCCATTGACGCGGAACCCCAGATCGACCGAGCGTATGTCGACATTCCCGTATAGGGTCAGCGTGCCATCATCCTTGCGCCACAGGCCAAAGCCATGGGTGGAGATAAGCAATATGGCCACTATGGCGATGATCAGGCCGATAACGGCTATCGAACGGGTGCGGGTCATGTTTTGCCCCTTGCTGCGGCCAGAATGGCCTTAATGTTGCTCTGAATACGTGCGCGTATGACAGCGCTTGTCCCTTCATCAATGCTGGTCAGTTCAGTGCGATCACTCCGCCACGAGCCGAACGAAGGCGCTAGAAACCCAGCCGCTTTTGCAAGGCCCGGCATAGTTCCGCCGGTTTCGAATGGGCGAAGATACGCCGCAATCTCCCGCTTCCTGTCCTTCACCAGCGTAAACGACGCCAAACCACTTCTGGTCAATGCTGCGCGTGCAGATAAACAGGTTGTGGCCACTGGCAATGCGGCCAATCATCTGCGTATCGTCAAAGGGTGCAGCCATCACTTCCAGGCCATCGTCCCCGCCTGATCCACGCACGCGGCCAACGCCGCCACAGGCATCGAACCGCGGACCGTCTTCCCCAATCGGAACGGGATAGTTCATAGTGCTTCCTGGTCGATCATTCGGTACACTCTCGCTGGCCAAGTCAACGTCGCGGTTGATTTCCGCATCCTCATTTTTGACATTATTGCTGTCGGAGCAGGCTGTTGTGAGCAAAAGAACGGCCCATAGGGCGTTGGCGATTTTCACACTGTTCTTCATCCGGGTATGCATAGGCAATTAAAGCCGTCGAGGGAACGGATATGAAAAATGACAGGCATTTGATGGGATACGCCCCGGGTTAATGAAATATTGACCATATTGCTATCTATTATGGCATCACATTTTCAGGTGTCGCGCCTCAATGAAACTCTGTCCCAATTGTCGCACAGCAGCCAGTGACGAAGCTCGATATTGTCGCTCCTGCTACACGGTTTTCGCCGATGCCGATCCGGCCTCGCTTGCGCGCCGTCAAAAGCGCGTCAAAACCATGTCATACACAATCAAGGCCCTCGTCTTTTTGAGTCTGGCCGGCGGAATCTTGCTCAGCCAGCTTGATCTGGGTCTCTTTTCCGGCCTGAAACAGGTGCAGAGCGATCCGGTTGCGAAGGCAGGAATCGCGCCGCAACAGGCTTCCACGGAGGCAGATGGATTTTCAGGCAGGGGTTGGGGTCAGCCATCCAACTCCATATCGGCAGCATCGGTCGAACGGTTGGGCGCAAGCTGCGCGATCAGTCAGGCCGTGCACAATGGGGGCGTGAGGATCATGTTTCCGGTTGTCCTTGAATTTTCATTTCAGGACGCGCTTGGAAACAGGACTGGCCCCAATGTGCGTTCGGTGGTGGAAGCTATATTACCGGCAGGAGAGCGTCGCGGTTTCACCTTTCAGATGCCATGTCCCAGAACTTTTACGCGGGTGAATATTCAGACCGTCAATCCGCAAGCGGGGATTGGCGGAAACGGGACGGTGCAGGCTGTCGCCCAACTCATGGCAGGAAAGCCGGTGATTGACGTGCACCAGCTGCATCTGGCAATCCATGTCCCGGATGGCCTGACCATGTGCCCCAATCTCAACCCTTGCCAATTGATGCTTCGCTTCAACGAGAGTTGGATAGTGGTCTGGTTCCGCCGGGACCCGAAACATCCCGACACTCTGATCGCCAGCGACCCCCAGCTTGTCGGGCCTGTGCAACGCGGGTGGCACGCCGATATTCGGCTGCCTCTGCGCAACGGCGTTGAAAAGCTGACGGTGACGGAGGAATTTCTGCGGGAACCGGAACCAACAGGCGGGTTGAATCAATTGATGGGTTCAATCGAGGATATGGTCGGTATCAAGGAGGAAGGCCGGTGAACCTGTTGGCCAAGATATTTCGAAGCGCCGGTCTGCGTCCCACATGGGCATTGGAAAGGCGGCTCAACCGGCGCGCACTGCTTTATTGGCAATCGATCAAACATGATGGCGAACTGGTCGCGGTCGACAGATTTGATCCGCAGGCGCTGGAAGATTGTTCCGCGCACGGCTTCATGCTCGATCTTCGCCAGGTGCATGCCCCGATTGTATGCCATGTCGGCCCCGTCCTGCTGGAAGAGGCGGACCTCACGGAATTGCCAGTCTCGCTTGCCGATGTTTCACAACGGTCATTGCTCGGCCAGTTTGCCCGACGTTGGAAGGATGTCCTGTCCGGGCAACAGCCAGTGACGGCCGAATATGATTTCGTAACCGAAAGCTATCAGATTTTATGCCGCGGTGTATTGCTGCCGCTTAGCTCAGATGGTCAAACCATCGATCATGTCTATGGCGTCATCAGTTGGAAAAGCGAAAAACTTCCTGCTGTGGACGCATAGATTCGGACCTTAAACGCACCGGATCGGTCGGGGTTAACGACCGTGGTGATGTTGGAAATATGCGCAGCCACCAATGTCGCGCACACGGTGGGCGTGTCGCAGTTGATCTGGCGGAAGAGGTGGGATTCGAACCCACGGAGAGCTTGCACCCTCGCTGGTTTTCAAGACCAGTTCCTTAAACCACTCGGACACTCTTCCGCGATGCGCCAGCAACGCTGGCGGGAGAGTTCTCTTATCGGCCATGTTGGCAAAGAAAAAGGGCTAAATTGCATCTCGCTCCGATCTCCTGGTGCAAAAACCCGACAAAGGGGATTCACCTGTGGCATGGTCTGTGTCACAAGCAGCCAAGGTTCCGATGGCCCGGGATGAATTTCCTGCGCCACGACAAGTAATGACAGGCAACAGGGCATGAACATGCGATTTCTTACGATAGCAGCCCTATTGACGGTCAGTGCGTTGGTACCGTCAAGCCCTATGGGTATTCCCCCCGTTCAGGCGCAGGAAACAACCGGCTTTCAGGCGTATCTTGCTTCACTGCGCGGAAAAGCGCGGGCGATGGGGATCAGCGATGCCACGCTGGATAATGTGTTGCCGACGCTGACCATCAATCCCCGCGTCATTGAACTGGATCAATCGCAACCGGGTGGTTCCTTTGATTCCCCCATTCCCGATTTTGAACCCTATCGCGTCAAGCATGTCGATGCTTCGCGCATCAACCGGGGGCGCATTGCCTATCAGGCGAACCGGACGAAACTGCGCACTATCGAGCAGGAAACCGGGGTGCCCGAAGCGATCATGGTCGCCATTTACGGGCATGAAACCAATTACGGCACGTTTACGGGCGATTTTGATCTGATCCGCTCGCTTGCGACCCTCGCGTTTGAGGGGCGTCGTCGTGCGTTGTTCGAACCCGAATTGCTCGCTGCGTTGAAGATGCTCGATAATGGTGTGCCACGGTCCCGGCTGATCGGTAGCTGGGCGGGCGCCACGGGCTATCCGCAATTCCTGCCGTCGGTCTATCTGCGCGTCGCCAAGGACGGTAATGGCGATGGCAAGGCTGACATCTGGACGAATGAGACCGACGCGCTTGCTTCCATTGCCAATTATTTCGTTGATGCCGGATGGCGGCGGGGCGTTCCCTGGGGCATCGCGGTCACGGTGCCATCGAACCTGAACCGCAACGCCATCGCCAACCGGACCAACGCTGCACGCTGCCCCAGGGTTTTTGAACGGCATAGCCTGTGGAAGACGATGGCGGAATGGCGACAACTGGGCATCATTCCGCAGGGGAGCGCGTGGCCCGCCGACACGGTCATGGCGACGTTACTGGAACCCGATGGGCAGGGGAAGGCGGCCTATCTGCTGACCAGCAATTATCGTGTGATACTCGATTATAATTGTTCGAATTTCTATGGCTTGTCGGTGGGGTTGTTGGCTGATGCGGTTGACGATTAAGGCGCTGGCGACTCCTTGCGCGGCGTTGTTGCTTGCAGGGTGCGGGATGGTCGATGGGCGAGGCGATAATCGCCTGCCGGGGCCGCCCACACGGAACGGGGGGCGAGCTGTAGCGGATTATCCGGTTAAGATCGGAGCGCCTTACACGGTCGCAGGGGAAACCTACACGCCTGCCGACACGCCCAATTATGAAGAGGTTGGTTATGCCAGCTGGTATGGCGCGGCGCATGAGGGTAAGCCGACGGCCAATGGCGAAGCCTTTCGAATGGAAGCGATTTCCGCCGCGCACAAGACGTTGCCACTGCCATCTTATGTTGAGGTGACATCGCTGGATACTGGACGGACGATCCTTGTCCGGGTCAACGATCGCGGGCCGTTTGTCCGGGACCGGATCATTGACCTGTCCAGTGCGGCGGCGCAACAGCTTGGCTTAAGGCGGAGCGGGGTCGCGGCGGTCCGCGTTCGTCGCGTCAATCCACCCGATCAGGAACGCGCCGCGTTGCGCGCGGGCGGACAGACGGCTGAACGGCTCGCAACGCCCGAACCGTTGCTCGTCGTGCTGCGCAAGCGTCTGGGTGGACAAGCGCGGCCTGTCCTTCCGGTTCAACAGGCGTCGATTTCGGCAAGCGCGCCTGAACGCCAGACGGCGCCAGTGAAGTTAGTGCTGCCTGCGCCCGCTACAGGGTCGGGCGGTTATGTGGTGCAGGTCGCCGCCTTTTCCAGCAAGGACCGTGCGAACGCGCTGGCGGTTCAGATCGGGGCCTGGACGGTGGAAGGCAATGGTCTGTGGCGTGTTCGTTTTGGCCCCTATTCCAGCGAAGCAGCGGCACAGCAAGGCGTTGAGAAAGCAACGGCGAAAGGCTATGCCAATGCGCGTATAATGGCTAATGATCGCAAGTGACCTGATCCTAACCCTGGCCCGAAATCCCGATAGAGAGATTGAATGAAAACCTCCATATTTGCCGCCCTAGCTTTTGCCCTTGCCGCCAATCCCGTCGCGGCGTCCGCACCGCCGTACAGCACGGAAGCACCGATTGCCTATATGAAGGACCTGTCGTCCGGGGCGGTGCTGTATTCCAAGGACGCAGACCGACGGATTCCGCCAGCATCCATGGCAAAGATGATGACGGCGCATGTCGCTTTCCGCCTGATCCAGAGGGGCGAATTGAAGCTCGGTCAGAAATTCACGGTGCGCCCGGAAACCTGGAAACAATGGCATGGCCCTGCGGCGGGTTCGACGATGTTCCTATCGCCGGGTGAGGAAGTATCGGTCGAAAATCTGCTGCATGGCATAGTCACCTTGTCGGGCAATGACGCCTGCGTCGTGCTGGCTGAGGGGATTGCTGGGACCGAGCAGGCCTTCGTCGCGCTGATGAACGAGGAGGCCAAAAGGCTGGGCATGACGAACAGCCATTTCGGCAACAGCAATGGCTGGCCTGATGAGGGCGTAACCTATGTGACGGGCAAGGATCTGACGACGCTCGCGGCAGCGACGGCCGAAGAAACGCCCGACCTATACAAACGCTTTTACGCCACGACGGAATTCACCTGGGGGCAGACGATGGGCGGGTCGGCCATTACGCAGGCCAACCGCAATCCCATCCTGGGTAAAATCGCAGGCGCAGATGGCCTGAAAACCGGCCATACGGAAGAAGCGGGCTATGGCTTTACTGGTTCGGCAGAGCAGGATGGACGTCGCCTGATCATGGTGCTGGCCGGGCTTGGCACCTATAATGGCCGCATTTCGGAATCGGTCCGCTTCATGGATTGGGGGTTCAAGGCGTGGAAGGCACAGCCCTTGTTCAAAAAGGGGCAGGAGATTGAAAAAGCGCCGGTCCAGATGGGCAGCGATAGCGAAGTGGGGCTGGTCGCGCCGAAAAACCTGGCCGTCACCCTGCCGCGCACGGCGAGTTCGAACATGACGGTCAAGCTGGTTTATAATGGCCCGATCATGGCCCCGATCAAAAAGGGTCAGAAGATCGCCGAACTGGTTGTTTCCACGCCCGACACCGATCCGCAGGTCATGCCGCTGGTTGCGGCCAATGATGTTGACAAGGCCGGTTTCTTTGGTCGCCTGTGGAATGGCCTTACGTCGCTGTTCGGGTGAGCGGCCGTTTCATCACGCTGGAAGGTGGCGAGGGGGTCGGTAAATCGACCCAGCTAAAGGCGTTGGCGCAGAAATTGGCCGCGCGCGGGCTTGACGTTGTCACAACGCGCGAACCGGGCGGCAGTACAGGGGCAGAGGCCATCAGGGCGCTGCTTTTGACGGGTGAGAAAGGCCGCTGGAGCGCGCGTGCAGAAGCGCTGCTTTTCGCTGCGGCGCGTGCCGATCATGTCGAAAAAATGATCCGTCCCGCGCTGGCGGCTGGCAAATGGGTACTGTGTGACCGCTTTCTGGACAGTAGCCGCGCCTACCAAAGCGCCGCAAGCGGCCTTGCCGACGCTGACATACTGGCGCTGCATCGCTTTGGCAGTGAGGGATTGCTTCCCGACCGCACGCTGGTGCTGCGGCTGCCCGAGGCGGAGGCAGAGGTACGCACCGCCGCGCGCGATGGCGATACGCCCGATCGTTTCGGTGCGCGGGCAAGCACCTTCCATCGCAAGGTAGCGGCGGCCTTCGTCCGCTATGCCGCCGATGAACCCGACCGCTTCCATCTGATCGACGCCCTGGGCAGCGCCGATGCAGTCACTGCGCGCCTTGTTTCCGCCCTGTCTGATATGCTGCCATGATGCCCCTCATTGGGCAGGAAGCGCAGATGCAGGCTTTTCTGACCGCCAATGCGGGTGCGCGGATGCATCATGGCTGGATATTGGCGGGGGCCAAGGGGTTGGGCAAGGCCGGTTTTGCCCGTGCGGCTGCAACGCATTTGCTCGCCGCCGCCGCTGGTCCGCCGCCAGGTGGGGAGGGGTTCTTCGTACCGCAGGGGCATCCTGTCCGTTCGCTGGTGGAAGCAGGTACGCACCCCGATTTCATGTCCCTGACCCGTCTGGAACGCGAAACAACCGGCGATCTTGCCCGCAACATCAGTGTCGATCAGATCCGCAGCCTGCAACGGCTGTTCAGCAATGCGCCGTCGCTTTCGAACCGGCGCGTCGTCATCATTGATTCTGCCGACGATATGGAACGGGGGGCGGCCAACGCGCTGCTCAAAAATCTGGAAGAACCGCCTGCTGGCACCGTGTTTCTGCTTGTCTGCCATGCGCCTGGACGGTTGCTGCCCACCATCCGGTCGCGTTGCCGCATCTTGCGCTTTTCACCGCTTGATGACCGCCAGATGACAGATGTTCTGCGGTCGCAGCTTTCCGATGCGGACGAGCATGAAATTGCGGTTCTGGTCGCGGCAGGAGAGGGATCTCCGGGCCGGGCGCTCAGCTTTGTGGGGCTGGACCTTTCGGGGATTGAGGATAGCCTTGCCGCCATCGCCCGCGACGGCGATCCGGCCAATGAACGGCGCATCGCGCTGGGCAAGGCGCTTTCGACAAAGGCGGCCCGCCCGCGCTATGAGGCCTTTCTGGAGCGCGCACCCGCCTTTATCGCCGGACAGGCGAAGCGGCGCGATGCTCATACATTGCCGTCAGCCATTACCGCGTGGGAGGAAGCACGCCAGTTGGCAGCCAGCGCCATCCCGCTTTCACTTGATCCCGCCACGGTTGTGTTCGAATTATGCAGTCATGTTGCCGAGGCGGGGCGGGCCTGAACCGAGACGTCTTATACCAAGGTTCATTGAGAATGACCGATAGGGGTAGTGATCTGCCGTCCAAGCAACGCGTACTCCTGTGAAAACAGGAGTCCAGGGAAGTTTGGCGCAGCGCTTGTGACCCTGGGTTCCTGCTTTCGCAGGAACACACTTTGTTGTGTTATTGAACGTCCGCTTCGACCCACTATGAGTCATTCTTAACGCAGGTTGGTATTACAAGCTGCGCACCATTTTCACCGCGACGCCCATCCAGGCGGGATCGGCGATCACCTGTTGGCGCATACCCGCACCCAGCGGCAATATATGCAGCTTGCCGTCTTCGTGCCCGATGAGGCGACCAAAGAGAAAACGACCGGCGGGACGGGGCAATAGCACATCGCGGTTGAGGGCGCTGGCAAAGGCATCCGGCATGATGCGTTCGCACCAGATTTCATCACCGCTGCGGTAATCGCCGACACCGGCGGTGACGCGAACGGCGACCAGACCGGGAGCGGGCAAGGGCGGGACGATTGTGGCGGGTTTGGCCGGGGCATGGGCGCCTTTTGATCCCAACAAGGCGGCAACAGGGATCGTTTTTTGATCGGGCAACCGGATCAAATCAGCCGATTGCACGTCCAGCGCATCCGCGATCCGGTTCAGCCAGCCAACCGAAACGGTTCGCATACCTGTTTCAAGCCTGCCGATCGTCTGCGCCGTCGTTGGCGGAATGCACCGTTTGGCGACATCGTCCAGCGTCAGTCCTTTGGTCTGGCGAATTTCCCGGATGCAGGTAATCATGTGGTTCTCCATATAACCTATATGGTTTTCTTCTTTCCTACATATTTGCCAGTATGGCAAGAATGGATTCAATAATCCTGATGGGAGATAGCATGGGAATAGAAGGTAAAACGCCAGGACGCGGCAAATATGTGGAGCAGTTCATCGAGGATGGTGCTGGCGTTTCCCGCGTCGTGATGGTGCATTTGGGGGAATCGCCGCTGGTCTGGCTTCGGTCCCGCAAGCTATTGACCGACCGGCAATTTCTTGCGGGTGAGCATTTGCGGCGGGATTGGGAACTCGCGGGACTTGGGCCGCGCGTCACCATGCGCTGGGACGAAGCGCCGCCATCGGGCGGACAGCGTGGCGCAGCGGGCACGCCCGATCCCACCATGGCGCAATTGACAGCTCGCCAACGCTTTGATGGCGCCCTGCGCCACGCCGGTCCGGGCCTTGCCGATATATTATGGCGCGTAGTGTGTGCGGGGGAAGGAATTGGTTATGCCGAAAAGGCCTTGGCATGGCCCACCCGCGCAGGAAAGCTGGTGCTGACGCTGGCGATTGATAGGGTTGCCGACTATTACCGTATTGGTTGAGAGTAAGATGCACAGGACATGACACATCTCTTCTATATCTTTTGATATCTATGATTTCATTCATTGGCCAACAGTTATAGTAAAGACAGTATGGATCCTGCTATCGCCCTAATTTCTGCACTTCTGTCCACCAGTTTTATTTTGTGCATTACCATGGCATTGGCATGGACCCATTTTGGTCGCGAGCGGCATGTGCTCAGTTGGGCGCTCGCCTATGGCTGCGCTACGATGCAGTGGGCGTTGAATGCATATGGCCTGCTGTTTCTCCCCGGCAACGGGGCGATCATAGCAGTGGCGACTTTATTTCCGGTAATCACGACGTCGCTTGTGGCGATAGGATGTCGGCAACGGGCGAGGCTTAACGAATATTTCGGACGGTTTGCGCTGGGCGGCGGCTTTGCATGTGCGGCCATCATTTTTGCTTTCGTCAGCACGGCGCATATTGGGATGCGTGGCGCGGTACCCGGTTTTTACGCGGCGACCATGAGCATGATTGCCATTTCCGCCTTGTGGAGAAAGCCGGTGCCAAGGGCGAAAAAGGCCAAGCCGAAATTTCTGAAGACGCCGGAAATCACCCTTATAACATTGCTGGTGGTCCTGACTTTCTATCAGATTGTCATTGGCGTCACGGCGCTGGTTGCGGTGGGGCCACAGGGTGATCAGGGCGGATTGGCCTTGTTGCGGGTAATATTGGGCACGGGACTACCGCCGCTTTATGTAGCTATCGGTCTTGCCATCCTGTTCCTGGTGGCTGGCGATCTTGCCGATCAGCTCCGTCGGCTTGTGACTCGTGATCCGCTGACCGGAATATTAAATAGGCGCGGGCTTGATGACGCCGCGACTATGGCCATTGCGAACGCCCGCCGTCATGGCCGTGATCTGTCAGTGGCGCTGTCCGACATTGACGGCTTCAAGGCACTGAATGATCGTCTGGGTCATGTTGCCGGTGACAAGGCGCTCATTGCCTTTACCGAATATGTCAACGCCGCCATTCGTAATGGCGATGCTTTCGGTCGGCTGGGCGGCGATGAATTCTGCGTGATCCTGTTCGACACCAACGCTATTGATGCGGCGCGTGTGATGGAGCGCGCACGTGCCGACATTGAGCGGCATGGGCGGGATGAAACGCCCGAATTCGGTTTGACCGCCAGTTTTGGTGTAGCAGGCCTGCGCCCCGGCGATCTGTTCCTGGATTCACTGGTCCGGCGTGCCGACCGCGCGCTCTATCAAGCCAAGCAGGCGGGTCGCAACCGCGTCACCATCGCCCGGGGTGATGATGATGCTTTAGCGGAACGGCGGCTCGTTGAAAGCACGTAGCTTGCGGCTATGCAGCTTCTGGCCTTCCTGCCGCAACAATTCGCAGGTTTCGATACCGACGCGCAAATGTCCGGCAATGGCCTCTTCATAGAAACGATTGGCCTGTCCCGGCAATTTCAGTTCGCCGTGGATCGGTTTGTCCGATACGCACAGCAAGGTGCCGTAAGGGACACGGAAGCGATAACCCTGAGCCGCGATGGTGGCGCTTTCCATGTCGATACCGACCGCGCGCGACAGGCTGAACCGCAGGGCCGATTTGGAATAGCGCAATTCCCAGTTGCGATCGTCGGTGGTTACGATCGTACCGGTGCGCAGCCGCCGCTTGAATTCCTCTGCCGTGCCGCCCAGCACCATTTCCGCCGCCTTTGCCATGGCAAGCTGCACTTCAGCGATGGCGGGCACGGGAATTTCGGGCGGCAACAGTTCGTCCAGCACATGATCATCGCGCAGGTAAGCGTGCGCCAATACATAGTCGCCAATCCGCTGACTGGGGCGAAGGCCGCCGCAATGGCCGATCATCAGCCACGCCTCCGGTCGCACGACTGCCAGATGGTCCGTGATCGTTTTGGCATTGGATGGTCCAACGCCGATATTGACGAGGGTAATGCCGCTGCGGTCCGGCGCCATCAGGTGATAGGCAGGCATCTGGTGCTTGC
>JAENVZ010000302.1 GCA_016650315.1 Alphaproteobacteria bacterium
TGCTGTCTTTGCGGGAGCGCCCGTCGATCTGGCCGATGGCTATATCCATTTGTCGGCCAAGGAACAGACCGCTGAAACGGTGGCAAAACACTTTTCTGGACAGGATGACCTGACCCTTGCCATGGTCGATCTTGCGGCATTGGGAGATGCGGTCAAATGGGAGGTGTCACGCGGGGGGCAGATGTTCCCGCACCTTTACGGCCCGCTTCCCCTGACCGCGATCGTGACCAAGGCAACACTTCGCCTTGGTACGGATGGCAAGCACAGCTTTCCGGCGGGATTTTAGGTTCCTGTTCTACCGTCATCCCCGCGAAGGCGGGGATCCAGCTCCTGACCTGTTCGCGTGATGTGACATTGGGAGATGGATTCCCGCCTTCGCGGGAATGACGAAGAATTGGCTCAACAGTGATATCCCATATACAGGCTGGTGAAATATCTCCTGCTTGCCATCCGCCGCACAAAGTCTATCTCGGCGATCATGACATATCAGGTCCACATCATCGGTGGGGGTTTAGCGGGCTCCGAGGCAGCATGGCAACTCGCGCAGGCTGGCATCAAGGTGCGGCTTTCCGAAATGCGCGGCGCCGGTTCGGACGATGCCAACATGACGCCAGCGCATCAAACTGATGGACTTGCGGAACTGGTGTGTTCGAACAGCTTCCGTTCGGATGATGCGGATCGCAATGCGGTCGGACTGCTCCACGCCGAAATGCGCAACCTGAATTCACTCATCATGGCAGAAGCGGGCAAAGCGAAGGTGCCGGCCGGATCGGCGCTGGCTGTCGACAGAGATGCATTTTCGGCGGGCGTCACCCGCGCGCTTTCCGAACATCCCAATGTGGAGATTGTCCGCGAACGGATCGACACTCTCCCATCATCCGGTCTGACCATCGTGGCGACCGGTCCCCTGACCGCCATGCGCTTGGCGGAAAGTATCGGCGCGGCAACGGGGGAAGATGCGCTGGCCTTTTTCGACGCGATCGCACCCATCGTCCATCGAGACAGCATCGACATGGACATTTGCTGGATGGCGAGCCGCTGGGACAAGGCCAATATCGACCCGAACAACCCGGAAGGCGACGGCAAGGATTATATCAACTGCCCGATGAACAAGGCGCAATATCTCGCCTTTCATCAGGGGCTGATCGACGGCGAAAAGACCGAATTCAAGCAGTGGGAAAAGGATACGCCCTATTTTGAGGGGTGTATGCCGATTGAGGTGATGGCGGCGCGGGGCCTTGATACATTACGTTTTGGTCCAATGAAGCCGGTGGGTCTCGACAATCCCCGGACCGGCCACTGGCCATGGGCGGTGGTGCAATTGCGGCAGGACAATGCGCTCGGCACATTATGGAACATGGTGGGATTCCAGACCAAATTGAAACATGCCGCGCAGGTCGAATTGTTCCGTACCATTCCAGGGTTGGAAAAGGCGGAGTTCGCACGTCTCGGAGGTCTCCACCGCAACACGTTCATCCAGTCGCCCAGGTTGCTTGACCAGCATCTGCGGCTGAAAAAAGCGCCGCATATCCGTTTCGCGGGCCAGATCACGGGTTGCGAAGGCTATGTCGAAAGCTCTGCCATCGGGTTGCTTGCCGGACGTTTTGCGGCGGCTGAACTGGCTGGAAGCGATATTGCCCCTCCTCCGCCATCAACCGCATTGGGCGCGTTGCTAGGCCATATTACCGGTGGCGCGGATGTTGACAGCTATCAGCCCATGAACGTCAATTTCGGCCTGTTCCCGCCGATGGACGAAAAAGTGCACAAGAAACAGCGCAAGGAAGCCATGACGTCACGTGCGCGGGCGGAACTGGCCGAATGGATAACAGAAATCGCCTGAATAGGATCAACCCGCATTGCCGTTGCCGTTTTCCATCCCTGCGCTGCCCACCGAACTGTCGATCAGCCCCGCCCGCATCATCAGCCAGAACAGGATGATGCCCGGAACCGCTGCCAGCGTCGTAAGCAGGTAGAAATTCACATAGCCGAAGGCTTCGATCAATCCGCCCGCCGTCGTCCCGGTGAGGAACCGCCCGACGATGCTCGCAGCCGCTGAAATCATCGCATATTGTGCAGCGGTAAAGCGCAGATCACACAAGGCGGAGAAATAGGCGACAACGGTGACACCGCCGATGCCGCTGGCGAAATTTTCAAAGCCGATAGCGCCCGCCATCCCCCAATTGCTGTGCCCCGCTGCGGCCAGCGCGGCAAAACTGAAATTGGACACCGCCATCAACACCAGGCTGAGCAGCACTGACCGCTTCATTCCCATGCGCGAATAGAGAATGCCGCCGATGAATATCCCGGCCAGATAGGCCCAGAAACCAAAGCCGATATCGTAAATGGCGATCTCGTCATTGGTATAGCCCAAATCGTCGAATAGCAGCCGGAACGTCAGGTTCGCCAGCGTGTCCCCGATCTTGTGCAACAGGATGAACAGCAGCACCAGAAACGCGCCCCGCCGTTTGAAAAATTCAACGAGCGGTCCCGCGATCGACTCCCACACTTCAGCAAGGCCACGCTTTTCGCTCGGTTCGCGATGGCGCGGTGGTTCGCCCATGACAAGGCCGGTCAGCATGGCGGGCAAGGCGAACATCGCGCAGGCAAGATAGGCCCCTTGCCAACCGATGCGCGCTGCCAGCACCAGCGCAAGGCCGCCCGCCGCCACGGACCCTATGCGCCAGCCATATTGCACCATGCCCGACCCCACGCCCAGTTGCCGCGGCTTCAATATTTCGATGCGATAGGCATCGATCACAATGTCGAACGTGGCGCCGGCAATGCCCACAAGCACGGCGGCATACGCGGTTTCCAGCAAGCTCGTTTGCGGATTGACGAACGCAAGATTGGCCACCGCCGCAATAACGAATACCCCGGCGAGCAGCAGCCAGGACACGCGCTGCCCCAACCGGCCCAGCAGCGGGATATGCACGCCATCAACGACCCATGCCCACAACCATTTCAGGTTATAGACAAGGAAGGCCAGCGAAAAGGCGGTCACCGCCTTCTTGTCGATGCCATCCTGCGCCAACCGCGTGGTCAGCGTTGCGCCAATCATCGCATAGGGAAAACCCGACGAAATCCCTAAGAAAAAGGCCGCAAGCGGCGCAGATTCGGTATAGGGCCGCACGGATTCCGGCAATGCCATGCGCCAACCCTTTACGTCCTGCGCTGCCTCCATCGCCCAATCCCTCCGCTTGCTGTAACTGCCTGCGAAACTATAGCAATTTCAGGCTTTGACCAGTCCGCAAATCACATCAAAACAGCTTGAACGCGCGTGGCAAGCGACCGGGCTTTTTACCGCGTAATATCGAATCGGCGATTTCGATAGAGGTCAGAAGGTCGCGTTGAGCATAAGGTTTTGACAGGCACCCGATGGCCAGATGTTTTGCGTCGTCCGAACAAAAAGCTGTCACAAATAGCACGGCGATACCCTTGTCATGGGCAATTTGCGCGACGTCGATGCCGCTCCGCTTGCCGGTCAGTTTTATGTCCGCCAGCACAAGGTCGATCGTTGCGTGCCTGATGACCAGTTCGGCATGGGCGCAGCTATCGACCGTATCGACGACTTCATATCCCGCCTGCGTCAGGAAATGCTCATTGTCGAACGCGACAAGGGGTTCGTCCTCGACGATCAGTATTTTACTGATGACACGCTTGTCATGTCCGAAAAGCATTGCCGTTCTCTTTCCTTTGCGCCATCAGTTCCCGCAAATTAGCGCTTGCCAAAAATATCGCGTATCCGCGCGCGGGAGGCACGAGACATGAACGCATCAACCCCTGTCATGTTGTCTCGATTCCGCGCAAGAAAGGAATAATTTCTTTTGCCACAGAAGAACAACCTGCCGGGCCGAAAAGCATACCGTCCTGTCGCACCGGGCCGTCCGAAACCCCCGCGCAAGCCGGGGTCAGTGGTGCACGTCCGACCAACCGAAACACATTCCGACAAAGGCGAGCACCGCATCGCCAAATTGCTGGCTCGCGCTGGCATCGCATCGCGGCGGGAAATCGAACGGATGATCGCGGAAGGCCGGATCGCGCTCAATGGTGAAACACTCGATACCCCCGCCACCCTGCTCACATCGCTGCAAGGTGTTACGGTCGATGGCAATCTGGTCGGCGAACCCGCGCCTGCTCGCCTGTTTCGTTACCACAAGCCTGCTGGACTGCTCACGACCGAACGTGACCCCAAGGGCCGTCCGACCATTTATGACAAGCTGCCTGCCGATCTGCCGCGCGTGATGCCGGTGGGACGCCTTGATCTTAATACTGAGGGGTTGCTGCTGCTGACCACAGACGGTGGCCTCAAGCGTCAAATGGAACTGCCCTCATTCGGCGTCGAGCGCAGCTATCGTGCCCGCGCCTATGGCACCGTCAGTCAGGCGCAGCTCGAAGACCTGATTGAAGGGATTGAGATCGACGGCATCCGCTATGGCAAGATCGACGCCAACCTGGAACGCCGCACCGGCCGCAATCAGTGGATTGAGATGACGCTGACCGAAGGCAAGAACCGCGAAGTCCGCCGCGTCCTTGAACATCTGGGTCTGGAAGTCAGCCGCCTCATCCGTACCCGCTATGGTCCCTTTTACCTGGAAGACATGCCTGCGGGTGCGGTGGATGAGGTGCGCCCGCACGATCTGGATTTTTTCAGGAAAAGCCTGAAATGAGGATCATCGCCGGTCAGTGGCGCGGCCGTATTATCGATGCGCCCAAGGGCGATGCAACGCGCCCCACCGCCGACCGCACGCGCGAGGCGCTATTTTCCATGCTGACGAGTCGGCTCGGCAGTTTTGATGGCCTTGCCGTCGCTGATCTGTTCGCAGGCTCCGGCGCGCTGGGTCTTGAGGCGCTTTCGCGCGGCGCGGCGAACTGCATTTTTGTTGAGCAGGACAAGATTGCGGTCGATATGCTGCGCGCCAATGCAACAAAACTCGGCATCCGACCGGATGTTCGCGCGACCTCTGTCCTCGCGCTCGGCCCCGCCCCTGTACCATTAGACCTCATCATGATGGATCCGCCCTATGGCACAGGCGCTGGCGCGGTTGCGCTGGACAAACTCAACCGCCTCGGCTGGGTCGGCCCTGCGACCTGGATCAGCATTGAAACCGGCAAAGGCGAACCGGTCGAAGTCGCGGGCTTTGCCATTGACGCCGACCGGACCCACGGCAAAGCGCGGATTACGCTGCTTCGGAAGGCGTAGCCGCCGCCTTAACACGATAACATTCGGCTTCCTTGCCAATCAGGATTTCGGCGAGGAACCAATAGGCTTCGCCCCATGCGGCCAGCACTTCATCCGTCGCCGCTTCGCCCAGCACATCACGAATGGCGGGCAGAAGCGCATTTGCCACATAAGGATAATGCTCCGCCTTGACCCCGGTTTCGACATGTCGTTGCACCATGCGCTCAACCGCCGGACCAAGCGCCTCCAGCTTGTCGATATTCTGCGCATAACCCAGGATCGCTGCAGCCAGCCGCTTGGGCTGATCGCCGTTTTCCTGCGCCGCTTGATCGAACAAAGCGCGAATATCCTCGTCCACGAACAACCGTTCATACATGCGTGTAGTGATCGCCAGCCCGTGCTTTTGCAGAGCGGGACCGGTGGCTTTCACGATAGCGATGGTCTCAGGGGTCAATTGATGGGGCATAGCTGTCCTTACTGAAATGGCTGTTCGAGAGCCACTAAGGATAATAACGAAACAGCTGTATAGGGGATTTCCCCTAGCAGTTATGCGGACATGAAGCTTGCCCTGCGCGTCCCTGTTCCCTAACTGTTCACGCATGACTCTGCCTGCCCCCTCCCCCAACGATCCGCTTTATCTACGCGGACTGAATGCCCCTCAGCGAGAGGCGGTCCTGACGACTGATGGCCCGGTTCTGGTGCTCGCTGGTGCTGGCACGGGCAAGACGGCGGCACTGACGGCACGGCTTGCGCACCTGATTGCCACACGCAAGGCCTGGCCCTCCGAAATTCTTGCCGTCACCTTCACCAACAA
>JAENVZ010000303.1 GCA_016650315.1 Alphaproteobacteria bacterium
GCCACCTGTCGTCGTTTCCGGGTTGCCGTACATCACGCCGATTTTCATGCGGACCTGATTGATGAAGATCACCATGCAACGCGAACGGCTGATCGAACCTGTCAGTTTGCGCAATGCCTGCGACATCAGACGGGCCTGAAGGCCGACATGGCTGTCGCCCATTTCCCCCTCGATTTCCGCACGCGGCACGAGCGCGGCGACCGAGTCGATCACCAGCACGTCGATGGCGTTGGAGCGCACCAGCGTATCGACGATTTCCAGTGCCTGTTCGCCGGTATCGGGTTGCGACACGATCAGTTCGTTAATGTCGACGCCTAGTTTCTTTGCATAACCGGGATCAAGCGCATGTTCAGCGTCAACAAATGCAGCCGTGCCGCCGGTCTTTTGCGCCTCGGCAATGGCATGGAGCGCCAGCGTCGTCTTGCCCGAACTTTCCGGGCCGTAGATTTCAATGACACGCCCGCGCGGCAGGCCGCCAATGCCAAGCGCAATGTCCAGACCCAGCGAACCGGAGGAGATCACCTCAATCTCCATCTTTTCGCGGCTCCCCAACTTCATGGCGGAGCCTTTACCAAAGGCGCGATCAATCTGCGACAAGGCAGCTTCGAGAGCTTTTTGTCTATCCATATTGGCTTTTTTGTCCTCGGAATCGATAAGTTTCAGCTGTGCGGCCATAGCCCCGTTCCCTCGTAGGTTGATCGCGCGTTCCAATCAACGCGTGACTGTCATGTACCGTATTTGTTCTATTGGAACAATAGGAGAACGAATTTTTTATGCGGCAGAAAACAGTCGCTGTAAGGCGCTTTCCACATTGGCCATGGTGAAGGGTTTTTCCAGCGTCGGACAAGTGGTGAAACGGCCCGGGATGTCGTCCGAACTTCCACCGGTAACAAAGAGGAAGGGCACATCCCTTTCGATTAGCACTTCGGCAACGGGCCAAACCTTGTCCCCGCTCAGGTTGCAATCGAGTATGGCCGCGTCAAACCCGCCCACACAGGCGCCTTCGTGGCCCGATTCCAGCGTATCGGCGATACCGGACACGCCGTAACCCAGAGTGTCCAGAAAATCCTCCAGCATCAGGCTGATCATCGGTTCATCTTCGACGATGAATATTGTCTTTCGTTCCGACATCACACACTATCCACAATCATTCAGCCGGATCGTTCAGCCATTTCCCAAGGCATCCCGCGCGGCTTCCGCCAATTGGGTCACAGAGAAGGGCTTGGGGAGGAACGACACATTGTCAATATCAATCGATTTGCGCAATTGCTCTTCGGCATAGCCTGACATGAACAGGACCGGCAGGTCGGGGAAAGATTTGCGGGCCTGACGCACCATCGTCGGGCCGTCCATATTGGGCATGACCACATCGGAAATCATCAGGTCGATCGCCTCGCCCCGGCCAAGGACCTCCAGCGCCTCTTCGCCGTCGGTGGCGGTCAAAACCTTGTACCCTTGCCGCGAGAGCGCCCGTTCGGCAACGGAACGGACCATGTCCTCATCCTCAACCAGCAAAATCGTGCCGGTGCCCCAAATATCACTCTTCTTCTCTGCAACCGCTTTGACCGCAGGCGCAGCGGCAGGGGCCGAATAGACAGGCAGATAAATGATGAAGCTGGTTCCCCTGCCCATTTCCGATTCCGCAAAAATGAACCCGCCTGACTGTTTGACGATACCGTAAACGGTGGAGAGGCCAAGGCCTGTACCCTTGCCGACTTCCTTGGTCGTGAAAAAGGGTTCGAAAACCTTGCCAAGCATATCGGGCGGAATGCCGGTCCCGGTATCTGTGACACGAAGCGCCGTATAATCGCCGACGGGCAGAATATCGCTGCGCATTTCGCGCACCTGACCCGCAGTCACGCCATAGGTTTGAATGAACAGGCGTCCGCCCTTGGGCATGGCGTCGCGGGCGTTGACGGCCAGATTGACGATCACCTGTTCCAATTGTCCCGGATCGGCCCGCACCGCACCCAGATTGCGGCCATGATTGACCTCCAGCGTCACGGTTTCACCCATCAGGCGCTTTAACAGGTTGGAGACTTCCGAAATGATATCGGGCAATTGCAGAATTTGCGGGCGCAGCGTCTGTTGCCGCGAAAAAGCGAGCAATTGGCGGGTCAGTGCAGCGGCACGATTGCTGTTGCCCTTGATCTGTTGAATGTCGTCATAATCGCTGTCGCCCGGCGTATGGCGCATCATCATCAGGTCGCAATGACCGATGATGGCGGTCAGAATATTGTTAAAATCATGCGCGACGCCGCCGGCAAGCTGACCGACCGCCTGCATCTTCGTTGCCTGCGCCACCTGGCGCTTCAACTTTGATTCTTCGCTATTGTCCTTGAGGCTGAGCAGCACAGCCGCCTCGCCAAGTCCGCGAACGCCAGCAAGGCTGAGCGC
>JAENVZ010000304.1 GCA_016650315.1 Alphaproteobacteria bacterium
AAGCCAGCCGGTCTGCGGTCCATCTGGTGCCAAACCTGTTGTGGCAGCTGTTTTCACTGCAGCCAGCAATGATTACGCCATCTGCAAGTTTCTGGCTGATGACATAATCTATGAAAGATGGTGGCAATTGCCCCGCACAGTTCAATGAAACGACGCCGACCTTGTCCGAACGGCATGCCATCGCCACACCGGCATTGATGCAGCCGAAAATCATGATGCGGGCTGGACCAGTGATTCGTGCACCCTCGGCTTCGACATCGGCACGAATTGCCGCCATGGAACGGTCCGGCAGGTCGATGCCGGGGACCAGGTCAGACAGGCGGCGAAACGGAGTCGATGTCGGGCAAGCGCCGGCGCATATTCCGCAAGCAACGCAGAGATCGGGATCAACGACTGCTTCGCCCTCAAAGGCCTTGCCGTCGCTTCGAATTTGCATAGTAATTGCGTTGTAGGGACAATCATTCATGCAGCGGGCGCAGCCGTTGCAGTTGGCGAGATTTACGACGGCGGCGCGCTGCCGCCTCATCGGTGGAAGCCAGGGAATTGCCGCTATGATTATGAAAAGGGTGACGGCCGTGCTCCACGTCACCGGTCCAGGAAAAGTTTCAAGCAAGGGATAGGCGCCGAGGTAGAACCAGTCGAGACCAATGCTGCCTGGAACTTTGGCCAGGTCTGCAGCGCCCTGGCTTGTCGCCGGATAAATCGCAGAAAGCGCCAGCAGTGCCAGCGCGGTGCCGATTGCAAGTTCCCGAGGCGGATTGATCCGGGGCTTGCTCACGCGTTGCAGGTGGAGCCACAAACCGACCAGTGCGATCAGTGGAACCGCGATATGCATGAAAATCATCAGTGTGAAGAAGCGGCTTTCGAGTGTTTCGGGCGACAGGAAGTTGCGCGCAATCGGCTGTCCGAAGAACGGCAGATGATCCAGCCATTCGGTCGAGACGATCGCGACATATTGGGCGAGGTTGTCCCATACCAACCAGTAGCCGCTGATTCCGGCTATGTAGATGAATAGCAACACGGGAATTCCAGTTACCCAACTGAACCATCGGACACCTCGATAGCGGTCGCGCGAAAACTCGCGCAGTATGTGGAGCAGCACGATGGCGACCAAGGCATCTGAGGCATAGCGATGTAGGCTGCGCATGAGGCCTGCCGCATACCACTGCTCATTCGTCATGTACTCGATGGAGGCAAATGCCTGAGTGACGCCAGTGTCAAAAAAAATGTAGACATAAATACCGCTGACAGTCACGATCCAGTAAAAAAAGAAACCGAGCGCTCCAAGATTAAGCAGAGGGTTTGCGTTCGCAGGAAATGCCAGCGCGAAAAAACGTTCAGCCGCATCAAATCCGGCGCGGAGGGGTCTTCTCAAAAAATGCATGGGCCTATCGCCCCTTGGCTTTGGCGGTTTTTCGAACTTCACGGATAAGGAACGCAAGTATCCCGAGCAGGCATCCAAGGCCAATAAATATTGAAAGGGGCAAGGCATAGCTGAAATAGTAACGGCCAGTTTTACGATCGTAGATGGTGCAGAAGAGCCTGACCCGGTCGCTTAGGCCTGCCAGAGAGAAAGCTGGGCGCTGATTGCCGAATACCAATTGCTTCAACGGCTCGACAATGGTGGGCGGCTCAAAGGTGCTCCCGTAGACCTGCTCATAGATCTTGCCATTCTTGTCGAGGATCGTCACCTGGGCCATATGGTCAAAGCCGCCGGCGGATGGAAAGAAATTGAAGCCGACGGCGTCGCTCAGGCGATTTACGGTTTTAGTGTCGGAACTCGCGAAATACCAATTTTTGCCCCCCGCACCGTGGGCGCGGGCAAATGAGCGCATGCGGTCTGGTGTATCGTTGCGAGTGTCAAAACCGATGGTGATGATGTTAAAACTGCCCTTACCCAACGCATCTTCCGCCGTATCGGCGGCGGCCGCCAGACTTTCAATGATAGTGGGGCAAACGTCGGCGCAGCCCGTATAGACCATCGTGACCAGCAAAGGTTTGCCCCTCAGGTCGCGGAGCGCGATCTTGCCGCTGTCTGCGCTTTGGAACGTAAAATCGGGAACACTGCTGCCGATCGCGCCTTGTGAAACGTTGAGAGCGGCGTCGAGGCGCGTGTCAGCAATTGCGGCAGACGACAGGGCCATTGCCAGCCATCCGGTGGCGGCCAGGAGACGTGGCATCAGAGGGATCCGATGGCGCGGTCGGCAATCGTCCCTGACAACAGCAAGACAAGTTGAAGCAGCGAAGCCAGAAAATTCTGGATTGCCCGCTTGCGTGTCGGTTCAAATACTAGCCGGGTGCTGGTCCAAAGGAACAGGGCCCCGCCTACTGCTGCGCCTGCGAGATAGACGTGGCCCATCGACCAGAATGCCGGAAGCAATGAGAGTGCAACAAGAAGAGCGGTGTGGGCGAATATCACTTTGGCAGTCAGCGTATTACTGGTGACAACCGGCAGCATCGGAACTCCTGCCGCCGCGTAGTCGTCGTGGGCGGCGATGGCCAAGCTCCAGAAATGCGGCGGCGTCCACAGGAACAGCACAAGTGAAAGGATGACCGGTTCCGCCTGCCAGCCGGGATGTACAGCGGCAGCGCCGGCAAGGACTGCAAAGCTACCTGCCAATCCGCCGACAATGATGTTGGTCCAGCTTCGACGCTTTAGCCACACAGTATAGATTATGCCGTAGACGAAAGCCCCCATGAAAGTATGGAATGCGGCCCACCAGTTGGATGACCAGGCCGCCATGATGACTGCTATCGCGAGAAGTCCGAGGATTGCGGCTAACCATGTACCATCAGCCCGAAACCGCCCGGCGGCAAAGGGCCGCGATGCCGTTCGCTTCATCTGGCGGTCGAGATCGGCTTCGGCCCATTGATTGAAGGCACCTGCGCTCGCCGAGGCGAGAAACACCGCTAACGCCAGAATGGCTACGCGCCAGAGGTCGGGCATGATGCCCGGCGTAACTGCCACGCCACCGATCGCACTCATCATGATAGCCACTCCGATCCGTAATTTGAAGATCGATAGCACATCCTTGACGAACGGAACGGCAGCGGCAGCGGCAGCGCCTGTGGTCATTCCTCAACTCCTCACTGCATCGGCCAGAGTTCGGACAAATATTTCCAATTCACGAAGTAGTAGAGAATGAACGTCGTGAAGAAGAGTCCGACCAGCACATAAGTACCGGGTAGATGCCATGTGCCCGCATCGCCATACTTGGAGACCGCATCGCGTACTAACTTCTTAGGCATCGGCCCCAAGGCAGCCACTGCGTTTGTCGCGTCGATCTTCCTGCCGAAGAGTATGCTCGCCACTATGATAACAACGTAGAGAGCACCTCCGGTCGCAGCGAGGACCGCTGATAGGCCGTTAAGAGCCATCATCAGGCTGGCTATTGGCGGATAGCCATAGGGAATCACCGCGTCTGTGAATGATATGTCCCAGTGCCGCCGGGCTACACCCAAAGTGCCTGCTCCCATCATAAAGACCGAAATGCCGGCGGCCCCAAAGCCGAAGAGATAAGGTTGGAGCTTCGCCATCCGGGGCCAGACGATCTCGCGCTGGAAGATAAGCGGCACGACAAGATATGTGACCGCCATGAAGGCAAGCGTCGTTCCGGTCACTACCGTGGCGTGGAAATGCCCTGGCACGTAAAGTGTGTTGTGCATCATAAT
>JAENVZ010000305.1 GCA_016650315.1 Alphaproteobacteria bacterium
AGAATCAATATCGCGGCAAGGCCGAGCTGTTCCGGTCCCAGGATGCGGGCCAGAACGGTGTAGCGGGCCAACGCACACAACTGCGCCACGCCGGACGCCATGAGAAAGGCCTTTGTGCCGCGTCGCCCGTGCTCTGATCGGGGCCCTGATCGGGGCTTTGACTCATGGGTCAAGCTTGGTTCACTCCCTGTGGCCATGTTCGCCGGTCATTATTGCTTTCGCCTACGCAAAAAGCGGACGCAAATAAAGCTGCATACCGGATCGGATCAATCTGCGATGCCGATGGCGGGGACCATGATGGTAATCATCATCAGGTTCCAAGCCATTAACCGGAGACAAACCACATGGGCGCCACCGCCCGACAGGGTGAGAGCGAACCGCCATCCCGGATCGCGGCGATCCTCAAAAAATCAAAATCGGCGTTTATCGGCATTTTCGTTTTGAGTGCGGCGCTGAATGTGCTGCTGCTGGGTGGCGCGATCTATATGATGATGGTCTATGACATCGTCCTGCCTGCGGGCAGCCTGCCGACGCTTGCCGGTCTGCTGATGCTGGTCATCCTTGTCTATCTGTTTCAAGGGGTAATCGACGTCATTCGCACCCGCCTGCTCAGCCGGGTCAGCGCAACCATCGACCATGATCTGAGTGGCGAGATATTCCAGCTTGTTCAGCAATTTTCCATTGAGCGTCCGGGCCAGGGGGAAAGCCTGCAACCCATTCGTGACCTTGACCAGATCCGCAATTTCCTGTCGAGCGGCGGCCCGCTGGCGTTTGCGGACCTGCCCTGGATGGCCTTCTTCATTGTCGTTCTGATGCTGTTGCACTGGGCATTGGGGGTGACGGTTTTGATTGGCGGGCTGGTGCTGCTGAGCCTTGCAATTGCCGCCGACCGTTTGACCCGCGTGCCGACACAGGCCGCAAATCAATGCGCGGGCCTGCGCCTTGCGGTCGCTGAAACCAGCCGCCGCCATGCCGAAGTGCTCAAGGCGATGGCGATGGGCACCCACCTCCAGCGACACTGGACCGCATACAGCCGCCGCTTTCTGGAGACGCAGCAAAGCATGGCCGACACCGCCGCGACATTGGGCGGTGCGAGCAAGATGTTTCGGATGTTGCTGCAATCGCTGGTGCTGACCGTCGGGGCGATACTGGTCATTGATGGCAAGGCGACGGGCGGTATTATTTTTGCCAGCTCGATCCTTGCCTCACGTGCGCTCGCGCCGGTCGAACAGGCCATCGGCAACTGGCGCGGGTTGACTGCCGCGCGGCAAAGCTGGCGGCGGCTGGAAGGGCATTTGTCGTTGTTACGACATGAAGTCGATCGACTGGACCTGCCCATGCCATGTCAGGATTTGCGGATCGAGAATCTGGCCATCGCTCCGCCGGGTGTGACGCAATTGACGCTGGCGGGGATCAGCTTTCGGCTGGCGGCGGGGGAAGCGATGGGCATAATCGGACCCAGCGGATCGGGAAAATCCACACTGGTCCGGGCGCTTGCGGGCGTCTGGCCCGCCGTTCACGGTCATATCCGGCTGGATGGTGCGACGCTTGACCAATATTCTTCGGAAAAGCGGGGGCGGGCCATCGGCTATCTGCCGCAGAATGTCGAACTGCTCGATGGCAGCATATCGGACAATATCGCGCGCTTCACACCGGATGCCGCCACTACGGATATAATTGCCGCCGCGGAGATGGCCGATGTGCATGAGATGATAAAGCGGATGCCGCAGGGCTATGGATCGCCCGTCGGTCCTAATGGCGCCTTTCTGTCAGCCGGGCAGAGGCAGCGTATCGCGCTGGCCCGCGCCCTGTATGGCGACCCGTTCCTTTTGGTTCTCGATGAGCCCAATTCCAATCTGGACCCCGATGGCGAAGCGGCGCTGATGACTGCGGTAGACGCTGTTCGGGCGCGGGGCGGCATTGTCCTGCTGGTCGCGCACCGGCGATCCATATTATCGTCGGTCAACCTGATCCTTCACCTGAGCGGCGGACGGGCCAAGGCGATTGGTCCGCGTGAAAAGCTGCTGGCGGATTTTGCGGTCGGCTGAATCCTTCATTCTGGATCGATATTTGCGGCGGGACGATGCCCGGGTTCACAGGTTGTTAACCACATGTGCGCCACTATCGCCCATGCAATAACGGACAGATAGGAACCTCTCATGGCAGCGTTTCCCAATTCCGAACAGGACGGTGTCAAGGCGGATTCCAGTCCCGCACATATTGGTACGCCCATATATTTTGCCGGGGCGGCAGGTGGCCCCATTGCGGCGCTGCATTCCGAAATCGAGGCGCGACTGACACCGTGTGATGTCATTCCACTCCCGACAGTCAATCGCGATTTGCGGAGCCGATTTGAAGAGGCTGTGTCGATGTGTGTCGGCTTTCTCGCACTGGGCGGATTTGTTGCCGGTCTTGCATCCATGTTCGTGCGCTAACGCCAGCAGTCCTAGGCCATTAGACGCTTGCGCTCCGTGTAGCCGCACACTATCAATCGCGCCGCGACAGGTTCCCGGAAACGGGATGAAAAGGGAAGCCGGAAGTGGATGATCCATGAGCCGGTGCTGCCCCCGCAACTGTAATCGGCGAGTCCGCTCCCCAAATGCCACTGGATCTGATCCGGGAAGGCGGGGCAGGCACAACGACCCGAGAGCCAGGAGACCTGCCTGACGCAGTCGTTCTTTCGTGCGGACGGGGTGTGCCGGGCGATCGAGGATGTCCTCGTGTGACGACATGTGTCGGGGTCATGCCAAACCAGGCTGCGTGACTCCCTAGTGTTGCTCAAGGGAGGGGAATGTCCATGCGTGCCGTCATTGTTCTTGCCCTTCTTGCAATGTTGGCGGCACCGCCCGCCGCGAGCGCTCCGGCAGCCCAACCAAAGCCCCAACGCATCGTATCGCTCAACCCGTGCCTGGATTCGGTGCTGGTACGGATTGCTGATCCCGCCCAGATCGCCGCGATCAGCCATTATTCGCATGATCCGCGTGCCAGCTCCATTGTTCCGCTGGCACGGGCGTTACGTTTCCCTGTTACATCGGAGACCGCAGAAGAAGTGCTGGCCAAGCGGGCCGATCTGGTCATTGCCGGTCCGCATGTCGCCTTGCCGACCATTCATGCCCTGCAAAAGCTGGGCATCCCGCTGATGCAGATGGGTGTTCCCCAAAGCGTCGCGGACAGCCAGAAGGAAATTCGCCAGCTTGCGGCAGCCATTGGCCAGTCGGCGCGGGGTGAACGGCTGAATGCCGCCATAGATGCCGCGCTCGACCGGGCCAAACCCCATGACAAGGCGCTAGTCCCCGCACTGATCTGGCAGGGTGGGGGGATGGTGCCGGGGGCAGGCACATTGGCCGACGAATTGCTGCGCCGCACGGGCTTTGCCAATATGAGCAGCACTTATGGCCTGCAACAATGGGACGTTCTGCCCATCGAACACCTACTCGCCCGGCCACCGCGCGTGCTGTTGTCGGTCGGGGCAGAGGGGCAGCGTGACCGTATGCTGTCCCATCCGGTTATGCACGATCTGGCGGAACATATAGACATTCGGACTTATTCGCCGCGCCTGCTCCACTGCGGCGGACCGACGATCATCGATGCCGTCGATCGCCTGTCACAGATTCATCGTTCACTGAAGGACAAAACGCGATGATCGCCCGCATCAACATCCTGCTGGGCGTGGCCCTGATGTTTGCCGCCATAGTCTCGTTGATGGCGGGCAAGGTCTGGGTGCCGTTGCATGACTGGGCGAGTGGCGATCTTGCCTCGCTCATCATATTTGAGCTTCGCCTGCCCCGTGTTGTTCTGGCTGTGGGGATCGGCGCGGCGCTTGGCATGGCCGGTGCAGTGATGCAGGGCTATTTGCGCAATCCGCTGGCTGATCCGGGCCTGTTCGGCGTGTCGTCCAGTGCCGCATTGGGCGCAGTGTCGTCACTGTTTTTCGGCTATGCGGCGTCCGCCCTGTTGTTGCCGCTCTTTGCGTTGGCCGGTGCTGCGATAGGGATGAGCTTGCTCGCCATGCTGGCCGGACGGTCGGGCAGCCTCATCCTCTTCACCCTGGCGGGGATGATCCTGTCTAGTCTGACCGGATCGCTGACCGCGCTGATGATCAGCCTTGCCCCCACGCCCTTTGCCGCGTCGGAGATCATTACCTGGCTGATGGGCGCGCTGACCGACCGGAGTTGGGACGATGTACGCCTTGCGCTGCCGATCATGGCGGCGGGCATGGCGGTGTTGGCAGGAACGGCACGGTCGCTGGATGCGCTGACGCTGGGCGAGGCGGCGGCGCGGTCGATGGGGGTCAATACGCTGAGGTTGCAATGGCTGGTGGTGCTGGGCGTTGGCCTGACGGTCGGGGCATCGGTGGCCGCTGCCGGAATTATCGGTTTTGTCGGCCTGATCGTGCCGCATCTGGTCCGCCCGCTGGTGGGGCACAAGCCGTCGGCAGTGCTGTTGCCGTCCGCACTGGCGGGCGCGTTGCTGGTCGTGCTGGCCGACAGTCTGGTTCGGATCATGCCGAGTACGAGCGAGCTGCGGTTGGGGATTGCGATGTCGTTGCTGGGCGCGCCCTTTTTCCTTGCGCTCCTGTATCGTATGCGCCGGGAGCTTGCGTGATGGATATGGAATTTCGCGCGCTCGATCTCAGCCTGCGGGGCCGTCATATCCTTGCCGATGTGAGCGGCTGCTTTCGTCGGGGCCGGGTCACGGTGATTCTGGGGGCCAATGGCGCGGGCAAGAGCAGCTTGCTGTCCTGCCTTGCTGGTCTGCGTGTGCCCGACCGCGGCGAAATATTGCTCGATGGGCGTCCTCTTGCTGCCCTTGACCGGCGTGAGCGGGCGCGGCTGATTGGTCTGTTACCGCAGCGTGCCGACATTCACTGGGATGTCGATGTGACAACGCTGGTTGGTCTTGGTCGCTTGCCGCATCGCGGGCGGTGGAGCATGAATGCCGCCGACCATGCCGCCATCGCCGCCGCCATGGCTGCAACCGATTGCATACATCTGGCGGATCGCAATGTGCTGCGCCTGTCAGGCGGGGAACAGGGGCGGGTGCTGCTGGCGCGTGTCTTGGCAGGAGAACCGCAATGGCTGCTTGCCGACGAACCTTTGGCGAGTCTTGACCCCGGGCATCAGCTCGACGTGCTCGACCGGTTGAAGCAATGCGCGCGCGATGGCGCGGGGGTCGTCGTCGTGCTTCACGACTTGACGCTTGCGGCACGGATTGCCGATGATGTGCTGGTGTTGAAGGATGGTGCGGTCGTTGCGTCGGGGCCGTGTGACACTGTGCTGACCCCGGCCATTCTCGCTACCGCCTATGGCGTCGAAGTGCATATCGGTCAAAGTGCGACGGGTGAACCGATGATCGTCCCAGTTCGTCGGATCAAGTGACGCCGCTTTCTATCGAAACCAGCCGGTTTCCCGATACCATATGGCGGTTTGCTTCAAACCGGCGCGGGTTCCGACCTCTGGTTGCCAGAGCGAACCGGGCGGGCGTTTGACAGGGTCGATGACCCAGTCGGGATGGCAGAAATAATTGACCCGGTCATCGGTCAACTTCGCCTTTTTGCCGCGCAGCAGCCGGTCGA
>JAENVZ010000306.1 GCA_016650315.1 Alphaproteobacteria bacterium
ATCTTGCCCTTGCCCTCGTCGCCCCATTGCGCGCCGATAACCGTTACATTGCCCAAGTTCAGTTCCCCAATTCTACTGGCGTGTCGCCGTTCAAACTATGCGAGCAGCCAAGCGTGGCCGCATCGTCGCTGCCCGACAATGCGGCGATGGTGCGCCATCCGGCCTTGCGTAATTCCGCCGCACGGGCCGGGTCATGGCCCATTGGCAGGAAAAGCTGCGCGCTGTCTTTACCGCCCAGACCTGCATCGATCAGCGGGTCTGGATAGAGCGAAAAGCCGATAGCGGGTTCCAATGTGCCATCCGGGTGCGCGATCATATACGTGCCGCCGCGTCCGATTTCGCCCACAAAACCCCCGGCAAAGAGCGAAAAGCCGAACCAGGTCTGATATTCAAAGCCGTGGCGTTCGGTTGGATCGAGCGTCAGGGTAATGTCGTCATGGATCGGTTTTGCAATGGCACGCAGGCCCGCAATACGGTTTCTGAGCGCGCCGCTCGCGTCGAGTGCTTCCAGCCGGTTCATGGCAGCGTGGAAGGGGCCTGTGGCTTCTATAAGCGGCAGATAAGCAGCCGGACCAGCGCCAAGCGCGGTCAGCGTACCGGCATCCTTTGCATCCAGTGCGGCACGAACGAGAGGAATTTCGTCGCTCGTCAGCGGAAATTCCTCTTGCGCCAGCGTATTGATGAGGTCGGGCAGGGTGAAATCGACGGTGATGTCGGAAACGCCCGCAACCTCCAGCGCCTCGATGGCGACATTGACGATCTCAACGGCAGCGGCGACGCTGTCCGTACCGATCAGTTCAGCGCCGACCTGCATCATTTCGCGTTCCGGGCGAAGCTGGTTGGCACGCAATTTGATGACGGGGCCAGCATAGCACAGGCGCAGCGGACGGGCAGCGGTGGCAAGCCGTGTTGCGGCGATGCGGCCGACCTGCGCCGTCATGTCGGGGCGGAGCGCCAGCATGCGTTGCGACACCGGATCGACGACGCGCAGCAAATCCTGCGCCCGCGCCGATTGCAGGCGGGCGACAAGATTGTGTTCAAATTCGGCCAGCGGCGGCATGACCCGCTGATAACCATGACTCGATACCGTATCGAGGACATGGCGGACAAGGCGCGCGGATGCCTCAGCCTGTGGCGGCAGGCGGTCGCTCAGGCCCTCTGGGAGCAATCCGGGCGGAATCTTGGTCATGGCCACCCCTTTAGCGAAATTAATTCCGGCTGCCAGCCCTCAAATCCCTTTCGGTTCGAGCAGCATCGAGCCTGCCGAGATGCGTCCGTCGAGAACTTTCCTCGACTTCGGTTCTCGACAAGCTCGAACCTTTGCTCGAAACAAACGGAATTCAGACGAACCGCAACTGCTTGACGGTCTTCACGCCTTGCAGATTGCAGATCGCCCACATGACGGGTTCGGGTACTTCCTGATCCACCGAAAGCAGCAGGATCGCTTCGCCGCCCATATTGCGGCGGCCAAGGTGGAACGTGCCGATATTGACGCCTGCTTCGCCCAGGGTTGAACCCACGCGGCCGATGAAGCCGGGAACATCCTCATTGACGATATAGACCATGGTGCCTTTCAGGTCGGCCTCCACCTTGATGCCGAACAGTTCGACCAGGCGCGGCGCCTTGTGCCCGAACAGCGTACCCGCAACCGAGCGTTCGCCGCTGGCGGTGGTGACGGTGACGCGCAGCAGCGTCTGATAATCGCCCTCACGGTCGTGGCGCACTTCGCGGACATCAAGCCCGCGTTCCTTGGCCAAATAGGGCGCGTTCACCATGTTGACGGTGTCGGAATAGACGCGCATGAGTCCTGCCAGAACCGCCGCCGTGATCGGCTTCTGGTTTAGTTCGGCGGCATGGCCTTCGGTTTCGATGGACAGGCCCTGTATGTCTTCGCCGCCCAACTGACCGACCAGCGAACCCAGCTTTTCAGCCAGTTCCATATAGGGGCGCAGCTTGGGTGCTTCTTCGGCAGACAGGCTGGGCATGTTGAGCGCGTTGGTGACGCCGCCCGACAGCAGATAGTCGGACAGTTGCTCGGCAACCTGAATGGCGACGTTGACCTGCGCTTCATTGGTCGATGCGCCAAGGTGTGGGGTAGAGACAAAATTGGGCGTGCCGAACAGCGGGCTTTCCTTGGCCGGTTCGCTGACAAACACATCGAGTGCCGCACCGCCGATATGGCCGCTATCGAGGCCTTCCTTCAACGCAACTTCGTCAATCAGGCCGCCGCGCGCGCAATTGATGATGCGTACGCCCTGTTTCGTCTTCGCCAGATTCTCGCG
>JAENVZ010000307.1 GCA_016650315.1 Alphaproteobacteria bacterium
CGCCAGACTGCTGACCCGCGCCGATATTGGCGCTTTTGCGATCATGGCGATCTTTGCGGAGATTTTTCGGACGATCAGCGCGGCTGGATTGATCCAGACTGTCGCGCGCGAGCCGGTGCTGAGCAAGGAATTCACGGACACGGTTTATCGCAGCCATATGGGCTTCAGCCTGATGGCTTGCGGCGTCATATTGGCGCTGGCGCATCCATTCGCCAACTTCATGAACGCGCCACAAATCGCCTTGCCGTTGCAAGTCCTCAGTATTGTCTTGCCAATATCCGCGCTGGGCCAGACGCACATGGCGCTGCGCTTGCGTAGCTTTGGACACAAGACCACGGCGTTGCGGTCGGTTGTGAGCGGTATTATTGGCGGCGGGGCGGCGGTCGTGGCGGCCTTTGCCGGCTTTGGTCTCTGGGCTTTGGTCATCCAGCGAATCGTGACGGAAATCATCAGCGTCATCCTGTCACGCGCCTCCTATCCATGGACCCCCGGTTGGGCCTGGCGCTGGACGATCCTGAAAGTGAACCTCAGCATCAACGGTAGTCTCACGGCGACGCAGCTTGTCTATATTTTCACTTCGCGCCTGCAGGAACTGGTGATTGGCAATGTCATCGGGATTGTCGCCGTTGGCATCTATCGGACCGCATGGCGGACCGTCGACATCATCGCCGGGGGCGCAATTCGTCCCTTCGCTACGGTCGCTATGCAAACGCTGGCGCGGGTCAAGGACGATCGGGTCGAATTACGCCGCGCCTATCAATGGATGATTTCAAAAGCGGCGGTCATTTCCTTTCCCGCGCTAATCGGTTTCGGCACAGTTGCGCCGTTGGCCGTGCCCACGATATTTGGCGATAAATGGATACAGGCGGGTGCGCTGGCCCAGATATTCGCCTTCATGGCCCCGGCCTTCACGCTGAACCAGTTCGCTTCGCCGGCATTTGGCTCATTGGGCGCGAACCGCAGCTTGCTTGTTCTTTCGCTCTGCCAACTGGGACTGACGGCCATTTTTACTTTTCTTGCAGCGCCCTATGGGGTGTTCGCCGTTGCATGGGCTTATGTCCTGCGTGCCTATCTGACCCTGCCCATGCAAATCATATTGTTGCAGCGCATATCGGGGATCGGTTTTAACCGGACATGGTCGGCCATATGGCAGCCATTTGTGGCATCGGTGACAATGGGCATCGTGCTGCATGGCGCAATGCTGGCGACGGGCATTGCCAGCGGCAATAACTGGCTGCGCCTCGCCATGATCGTCGGCATGGGTGTGCTGATCTATGGCTTGGTGCTTCTGACAATTTCGCCGCTCTGGCGCGCATTGTTTTTCAAGACATTGCGGGAGCTGAAGTGATGGCCATGCCCCTTGTGGATGACAGGCTGTCTGCTGACGTGCTGGTGCAATCGCTCCGGCAGCGTCTTTCCGATTGTTTTGCCAAGGCTATACCCGATGGACCTTTAGCGCTCGTGGATTTCCCCGATTATTCCAACGTTGGCGATTCGGCGATCTGGCTGGGTCAAATGGTCTGGCTCGACGAAATGGGCCGAACGCCGGTCTATCATGCGGCGTACAGGGATTTTTCGACAGAGGATCTGCGTCACGCCGCGCCTGATGGTCCGATCCTTATCAATGGGGGGGGCAATTTCGGGACAATCTGGCCCCGGCATGAAGCTTTGCGCCTGCAATTGCTGCACCGCTTTCCGGGCCGTCCGATCGTGCAATTACCGCAATCCATTCATTATGCGGATGAAACGCGCGCTGACGAGATGGCGCGTGCGATCAGCGCGCACGGCGCCTTCACACTTTTGGTCCGTGACGCGCGTTCATTCGAATTCGCGCAGCGGCATTTCGATTGCACGGTACAGCTATGCCCCGATGCCGCGCTCTATCTCGGTTGCCAACCCCGCGCATCAGCGCGAACAGATGTCTTCGCGCTGATGCGAACCGATGATGAAAAAGTCATGCAGGATGACACGGCTCTGCCTGAAGATATCGTTGAGGATGACTGGATCCATGAAGGCAGAGGGGAAAGAAACATCCTCCGCGCCCGCGTAAAAATCGACTCGCTGTTGGCGGCGTCCCGGTCCGCCAAGCGTCTGCGGCGGTTTCGCCTCTTGGCCAGATGGCGGCTGCAACGTGGCTTGTCGATGTTGTCGCAGGGGCGCGTCGTTGTCACCGACCGGCTGCACGCGCATATCTTGTCCTTGCTGCTTGATATTCCGCATGTCGCTCTCGACAATAATTATGGCAAGCTCAGCGGCTTCGCACGACAATGGACCGCCGATTATCGCGGCTTTCATCAGGCGCAGACACGCGAAGAAGCGTTTCAGATTGCCCGGACGCTTCTTTGACCGCGTTGACCATTCCATTGGCGGCGTGGCGGGCGTGCGGCACCGCGTTCAACCACGGCAGAACGCGCACTGAACAGCGTATAGCCGCACAGCACGCCATATAGTGCCAATCCTTCCATTTGCCAGAAGGGCATGGTCGCGAAATTCAGGATGATGAAAGTCAGATGGGCGGCCACGAGTGTCAGACGCTCATGCCGCCGCACCCTGAGCGTCAGGCCCGCCATCGTTGTC
>JAENVZ010000308.1 GCA_016650315.1 Alphaproteobacteria bacterium
GCGTTACCTCGCAGGTCGCAATGTCCTTGTTCTGCGCGATCAGTTCCAGTTCGGCAGGCGTGGTGACGTGCAATATATGGATGCGCCGCCCCGCCGCCCGCGCCAGTTTCAAAATGCGCTGCGTCGCCAGCATGGCGCTTTCATCGTCGCGCCAGACCGGGTGCGAGGACGCATCGCCCTCCACCCGCAAATCCTTGCGTGCATTCATCCGCGCCTCATCCTCGGCATGGATGGCAACCCGGCGCTTGCCCGACGCCAATACCCGCGCCAGCGCTTCATCCTCCGCCACCAGCAGGTCGCCAGTCGATGCGCCCATGAATATCTTGACCCCCGCCGCCCCCGGCAGGCGCTCCAGCTCCGCCAATGCGCTCGCATTGGCGGCGGTCGCACCGACATAGAAGGCATGATCGCACCACATGCGATGATGGCCGCGTGCGATTTTGTCCTCCAGCCGCTGCGCACTGTCGGTATTGGGGCTGGTGTTAGGCATTTCAAATACTGCGGTCACGCCGCCCATGACGGCGGCGCGGCTGCCCGATTCGAGATCTTCCTTATGCTCCAGCCCCGGTTCACGAAAATGCACCTGGCTGTCGATCACGCCGGGCAGGATGTCGAGGCCAGTGCAATCAACCACCTCTCCACCGTCTCCTATGTCTGCACCGATGGCAGCAATCTTTCCCTCGCGCACGCCAATACTGACCTGCGCCGGGCCGCCGGGCGTATGGACTGTACCATTCTTCAGGATCAGGTCGAAAGTCTGGGTCATGGCATATCATCCCGGTCGGGCCGGAAGCTCCCTCACATTTACACGATCGCGCGGGTTGGAAATTGCAGTGTCACCCCTTAGGGTCAGAACCCATTAATGTCGAGATCGAGACAGCGATGCCCGGGATGCTCTGGGAGGAGAAGCGCGAAAAGCGGGCTTCATGCCCGGTTGAGCGCTTCGACGAACCACAGCGCCCGGGCATCGCTGCCCGAAGGGTGGGGCGAATACAGGCGCTGGCGCGGTCGGCCGATTACCAGCTATCATCGATAGCTGGCTGCACGCCCTCCCTCCCAGCGCCTGTATTCGCCTCCATCTCGACCTCGACATTAATGGGTTCTGACCCTAACTGTTTGCCATGAGTGAAACCACCCTAATCGACCGCGCCGTCATCCGTATTTCCGGTGAGGAGGCCCGCCCCTTCCTGCAAGGACTGGTGACGCAGGATGTACTGACGCTGGCTGACGGCGAAGCACGCTGGGCGGGATTGCTGACGGCGCAGGGCAAGGCGCTGTTCGATTTCTTTATCTGGGCACATGCCGGGGACATTCTGATCGATTGCGAAGCAACGCAGGCCGATGCGCTTGTCCGCCGCCTCTCCCTGTATCGTCTGCGCCGCAAGGTTGATATTGCGCGCGATGATACGCTGGCGGTGCACTGGTCGCGGGATACAGCAGGCAAACCGACCGATCCTCGCCTGCCCGATATTGGACAACGCTGGATCGCGCCCGCCGCCAGTATGGATGAGGGTCGTGCGGACGCGCAGCATGCCGCCGTGTATCACGCACACCGTCTTTCGCTGGGCGTGACCGAAGGCGTTGCCGAGTTAGGTTCCGACCAGACACTCTGGCTGGAGGCGAATGCACGGGAATTGCATGGCGTCGATTTCAGGAAAGGCTGTTACATCGGCCAGGAAAATACCGCCCGCATGCATTACCGGTCAAAGGTCAACCGTCGCCTGGTCGCCGTACCACTGGAAATGGCCGATGCAAAACGCCAACGGCTCGCGTTGCCGGAACTGGGCCTTTCCATCGAGCTTCGACGCATCGAGGATATGGACGGCCTTGACCTGCCCCCATGGCTGGCCTCTGCCATTGCCGCTGCTCCGATGGGAAGCTGACAATCTTGCGCCTGTTCTTTCTGTTTATCGCCCTGCTTTGCGCGGCGCCGCTATCGGCACAGGGTTATCGCGTCGTTGCCACCTATCCGCATGATCCCGGCGCCTTCACCGAAGGTCTCTTCTATCATGACGGCGCCCTCTATGAGAGTACGGGACGCGAGGGACAGTCGGATATCCGCAAGGTCCGGCTCAAGGATGGTAAGGTGCTGCGCCGCGTGGCAATTCCACGCCAATATTTCGGCGAAGGCATCGTTCTCTGGAACGACGAGATCATCAGTCTCACCTGGATGAACGGCGTCGGCTTCCGCTGGAGCCTGCATGATTTCAAGCGCAAAGGTAGCGTCCATTACAAGGGCGAAGGCTGGGCGCTGACTCAGGATGGCGTCCACATATTCATGAGTGACGGCACGCCGCAATTGCGTGTTATCGATCCCGACAGTTTCAAAGAGCTGTCACGGATAACTGTAACCGACAATGGCCAGCCGGTCAGCCGCCTCAACGAACTGGAATATGTACAGGGCGAGATATGGGCCAATATCTGGCTTGCCTCCCGCATCGCCCGGATCGATCCGGCGACAGGACAGGTCAAAGGCTGGATCGACCTTTCCCCTCTGGTCGATGCACAAGGGCTGAGCGATAGCGACGCAGTGCTTAATGGCATCGCTTATGACGCCAGGGAGGACAGACTGTTCGTTACCGGCAAAAATTGGCCGCATCTTTATGAGATCGCGCTTGATCCGTAATCGCCTTTGAATTGCATAACGAGACCCCCACCGCTTAAAGGGTGCGTGAACAAGGAGGCAGGAATGCGGAAAAACCATGTGCTGACATTGTCATGTCAGGATCGTCCGGGGCTGGTCAGCGCCGTAGCGGGGTTTCTGGCGGACAATGGCGGCAACATTCTTGAATCCCAGCAATATAATGACATTGCCAACCAGCGCTTTTTTATGCGGGTTTCGTTCGAATTGCTCAACGAAGACATGGACTCCGCCACTCTGCAATCCCGATTCAAGGCGCTTGCGGAAAAACACGTCATGGATTGGCAGATGCGTGAAAGCGAGACGCACCAACGCGTATTGCTGCTGGTATCAAAATTTGATCATTGCCTTGGCGACCTTCTATACCGCACACGCATTGGCGAACTGAAAATGGACGTTGTGGGCATCGCATCCAACCATCCGCGAGAGGCACATAATCTCGCTTTACTGGGTGACATTCCCTACCATTATCTGCCCGTGACCAATGTCGGCAAGGCGCAACAGGAAGCACAGATCAGGCACCTGATCGAAACCCATGACGTCGATCTGGTCGTGCTGGCGCGCTATATGCAAATCCTGTCGGACGACATGGCGGCCTATCTGTCGGGCCGCTGCATCAACATCCACCACAGCTTCCTGCCCGGATTCAAGGGCGCAAAGCCCTATCATCAGGCCCATGCGCGCGGTGTGAAAATGATCGGCGCGACGGCCCATTATGTGACGGCGGATCTGGATGAAGGGCCGATCATCCATCAGGACGCCGAACCAGTCAGCCATGCCGATACGCCCGACGATCTGGTTGCAAAGGGTCGGGACATTGAACGGCGCGTACTGGCCACTGCCGTCCGGTTGCATCTGGAAGATCGCGTTCTGCTCAATGGTTCGACCACCATCGTCTTCAAAAATTGATTTGATAAAAGCACCGCTCGTGATGGAATGGATGGCTATTATTTGACACACAGGCCGCAAAGGGTGATTATAGTTTCAATTGTAACTATTTTTAGAGTCTCCAATGCCACACCATGTTGACAATCCATTGGGCCTCAACGGATTTGCCTTTTGCGAATTCACGTCGCCCGAACCCGAAACATTAACCGCCCAGTTCGAACAATTGGGATTCACAGCGGTCGCCACACACCCAACAAAGGCTATCACCTGTTACCGGCAAGGGCGGATCAACCTGTTGCTCAACCGGGAACCGACCGGTCAGGCAGCAACATTTCGCGCGCTGCACGGCCCCTCGGCTAATGGTATGGCGTTTCGCGTGGGCAATGCGGCCAACGCCTTCAAACTGGCGCTCGCACGTGGCGCAAAGGCAGCGGATGCCTCCTCAGGCGCATTGGGCAAGGACAGCTTTGCCCTGGAAGGAATAGGTGGATCGCTGCTCTATCTGGTCGATCAGGCCAACCCCTTTGCCGACTGGATCGCGGTCCCCGGAGCAGCAGAAGCAGAGGCGCAGAATAATGTCGGGTTCGACCTGCTCGATCACCTGACCCACAATGTGCACCGCGGCGCGATGCACAAATGGTCGAGTTTCTATGAGAAGATTTTCGATTTCGAGGAGCAAAAATATTTCGACATCAAGGGCAAGGCGACCGGCCTGTTCAGCCAGGCGATGATCGCGCCCGACCATGCCATCCGCATACCGCTCAACGAAAGCCAGGACGAACATAGCCAGATCGAGGAGTTCATCCAGACATATCATGGCGAGGGCATTCAGCATCTGGCGCTTTCTACCGGCAATATCCATGAGACCGTGGAAAAGCTGCGCGCCCGGGGTGTACGCCTGCAGGACACGCCCGATACCTATTACGAACGGGTCGACACGCGCGTCCCCGGTCATGGCGAGGATCTGGAGCGATTGAAGAAGAACCGGATACTGATTGATGGCGATATCAGGAAGGAAGGCATCCTTTTGCAGATTTTCACGGAGAATATGATCGGCCCGATTTTCTTCGAAATCATTCAGCGCAAGGGTAATGAAGGCTTTGGCGAGGGCAATTTCCAAGCACTGTATGAATCGATAGAACTGGACCAGATCCGCCGGGGCGTCGTCACCATCGATATACCGGAACAGCAGGATGCCTGATATGACCATGGCCGGGATCGAAGGCACAGACATGATGACCGGTTTCGGCAATCATTTTGCGACAGAGGCCGTTGTGGGCGCACTGCCCATCGGCCGCAATTCACCGCAGCATATACCCTTCGGCCTGTACGCGGAGCAGCTTTCCGGCACGGCGTTCACCGCGCCCCGGGCGACCAACAGGCGAAGCTGGCTGTACCGGATGCGCCCTGCGGCGAATCATCCCGCCTATATCCCCTATGATCGCGCCACTGCCTTGCGCTCTGGTCCCTGCGCAGAGGTGCCGCCTACGCCCAACCGACTGCGCTGGAACCCGCTGCCCATGCCTGCGACACCGACCGATTTTGTGGACGGCCTGACAACCTATGTCGTCAATGGCAATGCAGGCGCGGGCATGGGGGTGGGTATCCATCTTTATGCCGCCAATCTGTCGATGGGATCGCGCGCCTTCTATAATGCCGACGGCGAAATGCTGATCGTGCCGCAAGAGGGTGCGCTTTGGATCGTCACTGAAATGGGTGTGTTCAACATAGAGCCGCAGCAGGTTGCGCTTATCCCGCGCGGTATCCGCTTTCGCATCGCATTGCCCGATGGCATGGCACGGGGCTATGTTTGCGAAAATTATGGCGCACCGTTCCGCCTGCCCGACCTTGGACCCATCGGTTCCAATGGCCTTGCGAACGTCCGTGATTTCGAAACACCAGAAGCATGGTTCGAAGACCGGGATGAAGCCTTTGAGATCGTACAGAAATTCATGGGCAGGTTATGGACGACGACACTCGACCATTCTCCATTCGACGTTGTCGCCTGGCACGGCAATCTTGCGCCCTGTCGATATGACCTGCGACGCTTCAACACCATGAACACGGTAAGCTACGATCACCCCGATCCGTCGATCTTTACCGTGCTGACATCGCCTAGCGATACGCCGGGCACCGCCAACTGCGATTTCGTGATTTTCCCGCCACGCTGGATGGTCGCGGAAGGGACGTTTCGGCCACCCTGGTTCCACCGCAATGTCATGAGCGAGTTCATGGGGCTGGTCCATGGCACCTATGACGCGAAAGCGACCGGTTTCCTACCGGGCGGTGCATCACTGCACAATTGCATGTCCGGCCATGGACCCGACCGGGCAAGTTATGATGATGCTGTGGCTACAGACCTGAAACCAGACAAGATTGAAGACAGCATGGCATTCATGTTCGAAAGCCGCTTCATATTTCAACCTACCCGCTTTGCGATCGAAACGCCGTTGTGCCAGCCTGATTATGACGATTGCTGGTCCGGCTTCAGAAAGGCTGAGCTGCCCCAGTGACATTCCCGCCAATCGACGAGACTCACGACATTGCTCGCCAATCCTGGGCTCCGGGCGCGCAAGGCCATGCCGCTTTCCCGATCCAGAACCTCCCCTATGGTATTTTCAGCAAACCATCGGGGGAACCGCGAGCGGGCGTTGCCATCGGCGATCATATTTTCGATCTGAAGGCAGCAGCAGCGGCAGGCCTCCTGCCCGATGCCGCAACGGCAGTTCTGGGCGCGCCAACGCTCAATGCATTGATGGCCCTTGATGCGAACGCGCGACTGGCGCTGAGGCGGCGAGTGTCTTCGCTGCTGTCCGATGAGGGAGCGCGTACATCGGTTGAACCCATGCTGCATCGGTCGGAGACCTGCATTCTCCACCTGCCCGCCGCCATTGGCGATTATACCGATTTCTATGCGGGCATTCATCACGCCAATACCGTCGGTAAACTGTTTCGGCCCGACAATCCGTTGCTGCCCAATTATAAATATGTACCCATCGCCTATCATGGCCGCGCCTCGTCCATTCGTCCTTCGGGCCATCCGGTCGTCCGGCCCAATGGCCAGCGCAAGGCACCCGATGCCGACGCCCCGGAATATGGTCCGTCCCGGCGGCTGGATTACGAACTGGAAATGGGCGTGTGGGTTGGTCCCGGCAATGCTTTGGGCAAACCCATTCCCATTGATAAGGCAGGCGATCATATCGCCGGCTACTGCCTGCTCAACGACTGGTCGGCCCGCGATGTGCAGGCATGGGAATATCAGCCGCTGGGACCGTTTCTCGCCAAGAATTTCCATTCAACCATTTCGCCCTGGGTCATAACCATCGAGGCCATGGCGCCTTTTCGCATGGCCCAGCCGCCACGCCCTGCAGGCGATCCGCCACCCCTGCCCTATCTTTGGGATGAAGCCGATCAAGCCACAGGCGCGCTCTCGATCCTGCTGGAGGTCAGCCTGCTCACGCCAAAGATGCGTACTGCCGGAATGACGCCGCAACGCCTGAGCCGGGGACCGGCATCCAACCTGTACTGGACGATGGCGCAAATGGTGACGCATCATGCCAGCAATGGCTGCAATCTCAATCCGGGCGACCTGCTGGGCACCGGAACCATATCCGCGCCCGACCGGGACGGCTTTGGCAGTATGCTGGAACTGACGGATGGCGGCAAAACAGCATTGCCCCTGCCCTCTGGCGAAACCCGTACTTTCCTGGAGGATGGTGACGAAATCATATTGTCGGCGACCGCCCGGGCTAACGGCTATGCTCCAATTGGCTTTGGCGAATGCCGCGCCGTCATTTTGCCTGCGCCGGACAGTGAATTCACGTCGCTTCCCCGCTAAGCGTCTTGACGGGCATGGAAATCCGATGAATGCGTTTTGGGTCGCATGGATGGCATAAACGCTGCCCACATTGCACCGCGCGAACATATGGCCGGAGGACTTAATCCATGACGATCATCGTGACCGGTGCAGCCGGATTTATCGGCCATAGTGTCGCGCATAGGTTACTGGACCGTGGCGAGAGCGTGATCGGCGTCGATAATTTCAACGATTATTACGATCCCGCGCTAAAGGATGCACGCGCCGCCACCCTGACGGCCGGCCCCGGTTTCCGCATGGAGCGGATGGATATATCGGATGCGCCGCGCATGGCCGCGCTGGTGCGTGACAATGGGGTCAGGCAGGTCATCCACCTGGCCGCACAGGCGGGCGTGCGGTACAGCCTTGAAAATCCCTTTGCCTATGAGAAGTCTAATCTGGCCGGGCATTTGCCGGTGCTGGAGGCGTGCCGCCATGCAGAGGGGTTCACGCACCTGGTCTATGCATCGTCCAGCTCGGTCTATGGTGACAAGCCGCTCGGTGGCGAGGGGTTCACCGAGGATGAACCCGCCGCAAGCCCTGTCTCGCTCTATGCCGCGACCAAGCGATCGTGCGAACTGATGAGCGCAGCCTATGCCAATCTTTACGGTTTTCCGCAGACGGGCCTGCGCTTCTTCACCGTCTATGGCCCCTGGGGCCGCCCCGACATGGCCTATTTCAGCTTCACCCGAAAGATCATGGCGGGCGAACCGATCGAGGTTTATGGCGAGGGCAAAATGGCCCGTGACTTCACCTATATCGACGACATCGTCGATGGGATCATCGGCGCGCTCGACAACCCGCCACCCGCCCGCGAGAACCGCATCCTCAACATCGGCGACAGCCATCCGGTCGGCCTGATGGACATGATCGCCACGCTGGAAAAGGCGCTGGGCAAGCGTGCGGACAAGATCATGCGGCCAATGCAGCCGGGCGACGTCACCGCCACCTACGCCGATGTGTCAAAGCTTCACGCGCTGACCGGATACCGGCCGCGCGTAATGCTGGAGGAAGGGTTGCAGCGTTTTGCCGACTGGTATCGCGGCTATTACGGCGCAGGCTGACGTCGCTGAGTCCTTGCGGGAACCAGATGCGGTCATGTCGCTTCAACGGCCTTGATGTCGGAAAGTGCCATGAGACGAGAGATTTGAAAAACTGGACGGTGTTGAAAAAGTGATCGAGGAAACCGATCAATTACACCAGACCGAGCGCGCCCAGCCCCACCAGCGCGCCGATCAGCAGGAAGACCGCCCCTGCCCCCTTGCGGACCAAGGCGAGGGGGAAGCGGATGAAAAATTCCTGCCGCAACAGCACAGCGGGCGCGATGGCGGCGGTGATGCCGATCGACGCGCCGATGGCGCTCATCACCGGATCGGCGGTGCGGACGGCAACGCCCGCAACGATGAACTGCGATTTGTCGCCGAATTCCAGAATGAACATGGCCAGAAAGGTGGTGAGGAACGCGCCGATCTTCCACCCCCCGACGGTGTCAGGCCGCTGTACGGGCAACCACATGCCGATGCCGGCGAAAAGCAGCGGCAGCGCAAAGAACAGGGTGCGCGCGCCGGTGCCGATCATGTCCGCGATCAGCCAGCCAGCGGTTGCAGACAAGGCGCAGTTGAGGATAGTCGCCAGCGCGATGCCGCCCAGCACCACCCCGTCATTGCGAAAGCGCACTGCGAACGCGAGCGCCAGAAGCTGGGTCTTGTCGCCTATTTCGGCAAAACCGCTGGCCAGCAGGGCAATGAGCAATGCGTCCATATACTATATCAAATGCATCAGGCGCCCATGCGCAGCGACATCGCCGCCAGATAGGCCGTGGTGACATGCGGGCCAACCGCTTCGCACCCCACCGCATCGCGCATCAGGTCGAGATAGGAGAGGACCATCGCGCCATGACCGTCGAGCGCCAGCGCAGATTCAAGCGTGCTGGCCATCTGTTCCACCGGGGTCAGATTATAGACGCGGGCTATGTGGCGGATCATGTCGACCTGATCGCACAGGTTGGCAAGTTGCAGATGGCCGCTTTGCGCCGCAATGGCGTCTATGCGGTCGAGAAGGTCGGAACGTACCAGCATCATCGCATCGCTTTTCATGGCCATGCTCCCCATTTTAAAAGTCCCTGCGTGAAACATGCGCCCCAATTGGTTAACGAGACGTAAAGCAGGGCGGATGCGGGCCAATAAATCCGCGGCCCCGCCCGTTGCGACCTTGACAAGGAAGCCGGATTCGCTCATTGGCCCTGCCTGATCCAGGCGGCTGCGCAGCCGCTTTTATTTTTTTGCGTCATTCGACCGCCAGTTTTTAAAGGGAATGGGCCATGGCCAAGTCAGCCACCGTCAAGATCCGCCTCGTCAGCACCGCCGACACGGGCTTTTTCTATGTGACCAAGAAAAACCCCCGGAACACCACGGAAAAGATGAGCTTCCGCAAATATGACCCCGTCGTGCGCAAGCATGTCGAGTTCAAGGAAGCCAAGATCAAGTAAGCCCGCAGACCGGGTTTCCGGTCGCACAGGAGCTTTTATAGCGGCCCGCGCCATCATTGGCGGCGGGCCGTTTGCTTTGGGGGCGATTCGGTTCCGTCATCCCAGCGGAGGCTGGGATCCATGTCTCCATCCGTTCATGACCATCGCTTGTGGATAAAGAGATGGATCCCAGCCTTCGCTGGGATGACGGGGGGGTGGCAGGGCCAGCGGGGGCCGCCGGGACCGGAGAGGCTTTGGCGGAGTGAAGCTGTGCGTCATGGTTGCTCATGACGCGGGATATAACCTATTTGGTTATGTGTAGGACAGGGGAATTTCTCCCTCTCCATTGGGAGAGGGCAGTGAGACTTGGTGGCTTTGCCGCCTAGTCGCAGCGGGAGAGGGGCTGTGCCCTCTCGATAGCGTGGAACCCCTCTCCAAGTCCGGCTAGACGGCATAGCCGCCAAGCCTCCCTATCCTCTCCCACTGGAGAGGGGCATTGCGCGAATTGTGCAATTATGATAATAATCTTGAAAGTCCGTATTATACCTATTAGTCCATGGAGGGACAGTGTATATGCAAAATGAACCGCTTTTGGCGGTTTCCGCACGGGAGGTAGCCAGCAAGTTCGGCTACTACACCGATGAGGCGATGCTTCGTCCGGTGGGGATTCAGCGACATGGGA
>JAENVZ010000309.1 GCA_016650315.1 Alphaproteobacteria bacterium
CGCAAAGCTATGCAGAGCTTGCCGCCCATATCGGCAAACCTGCCGCCGTCCGCGCCGTCGGACTTGCCAATGGCGCGAACCCGGTGGGCATCGTTGTTCCCTGCCATCGAGTCATCGGCGCCAATGGCAAGCTGACCGGCTATGGCGGGGGCATAGAGCGCAAGGCATGGTTGCTGGAACACGAAGGCGCCTTGCCGGTCACCCACGCTTCAAACCGCGTTTTGGCCGATGTTGCATCATTACCCGAATATAGTCCTGTACCCTTCGTCCGTATCTGAACCGAACCACGGACCGTTTCGCCGTTTATGGCTGGACGCGGTGCGGAACATGAGGTTGCTGCGGCCTGTCCAGTTGAATGATGGTTCCGATTTAATCTTGCAAAATGGGGCTATTCATATGAACGGCATGACCCAAGCGGGAACAACGTGTGTCGAATCGCGTTGGACCGGAAATTTTCAAGAGGGCGATCTCCAATGCGGTTGACGATGATTGGTTCGGGCTATGTCGGCCTGGTGTCAGGGGCCTGTTTTGCCGATTTTGGCCATGACGTCGTGTGCGTCGACAAGGATGAAGCAAAAATCGCCTCGCTGCTTGACGGGCGGATGCCGATTTACGAGCCGGGCCTCGATCATCTGGTGGCAACCAATGTCGCGGCCGGGCGTCTGAGGTTCACGACCGATCTTGCCGAAGGGGTCAAGGACGCCGACGCTATATTCATCGCGGTCGGAACGCCCTCTCGCCGGGGCGATGGCCATGCGGACCTGCGCTATGTTCATGCCGCAGCCGAAGAGATTGCCCGGTCCCTCACCGGCTTTACCGTCATCGTTACCAAATCGACGGTGCCCGTGGGCACAGGCGATGAGGTGGAACGGATCATTCGCGAGACCAATCCATCGGCCGACATCGCGGTCGTATCCAATCCCGAATTCCTGCGCGAAGGTGCGGCGATCGATGATTTCAAGCGGCCTGACCGGATCGTCATCGGATCGGACGAAGAACGCGCGATCGATGTGATGCGGTCAATCTACCGCCCGCTCTACCTCAACAAATCGCCTTTGGTGGTCATGTCTCGCCGGGGCGCGGAACTCACCAAATATGCCGCCAACGCCTTTCTGGCGACCAAGATCACCTTCATCAACGAAATTGCCGACCTGTGTGAAAAGGTGGGAGCGGACGTGCAGGACGTGGCGCGGGGCATCGGTTTCGACAATCGCATTGGAGCGAAATTCCTCCATGCAGGCCCCGGATATGGCGGCAGTTGTTTCCCCAAGGACACGCTGGCGCTCTTGAAAACCAGTCAGGATTTCGACGCGCCGCAACGGATTGTCGAAGCCGTGGTCGCGGTCAACGACAACCGCAAGCGCGCAATGGGGCGCAAGGTGATCGCCGCGATGGGCGGTGATGTGCGCGGCAAGACGATTGCGGTGCTGGGTCTGACCTTCAAGCCCAATACCGACGACATGCGCGATTCGCCTGCCATTGCCGTGGTCCGCACGTTGCAGGATGCGGGCGCAAAGGTGCGCGCCTTTGATCCCGAGGGCATGGAACAGGCGAAGTTTGTGCTGGAAAATGTGACCTATTGCGATGGCCCCTATGAAGCGATGACGGGGGCCGACGGCCTGGCCATCGTCACTGAATGGGATGCTTTCCGCGCATTGGATCTGGACCGCGTCAAGGGGTTGCTCAGCCAGAACGTACTGGTCGATCTGCGCAACATCTATCCCAGAGCCGATGTCGAAAAGGCTGGCCTCACCTATCATGGCATCGGACGGTAACGGGTAAAACAGGGCTAACCAGCCCCGCTGACGCCTTCTACATCGACCATGCCGTCATCCACGACGACGCCAACAATCCGCACATGCTTGGCGACATGATCGACCGGCACCCGATGCAGATTCAAGCGCCAGCGCCCGCCGCAATCGCGATGCAGCACAAAGCCTGCCCCATCGCGCAACAGCGTGCCTGTCTCATCAACCCAGTCGCCGATTCCGGCCATCAGGCGATTGCCGCTTCGGGGGGCGTATAGTCATAACCCAGCTCGCGCGCGACCGGCGCGCAAGTGATTTTGCCATCCCAGACATTCAGCCCGTCGAGCAGATACGCATCCCGCTGCATCGCCACCTTCCATCCCATATCTGCAATATTGAGCACATGAGGCAAGGTGACGTTATTGAGCGCATAGGTGCTGGTCCGCGACACCGCGCCCGGCATGTTCGCCACGCAATAATGCACGATGCCATCGACGATATAGGTGGGGTCGTCATGCGTCGTGGGTTTGGAGGTTTCAAAGCATCCCCCCTGATCGATCGCCACATCGACCAGCACCGCGCCCCGCTTCATCGTCTTCAGCATGTCGCGCGACACCAGTCTGGGCGCAGCCGCACCGGGGATCAGCACAGCGCCGATGATAAGATCGGCCTTCGCTACACTGTCGGCAATATTGGCCTTGTTGGAAAAGCGCGTCTTCGCTCGTGCCTCGAAATAAGTGCCAAGCCGCTCCAGCACTTCAGGATTGCGGTCCAATATGGTTACGTCCGCGCCAAGGCCAGTCGCCATCTGCGCCGCGTTGAAACCAACGACCCCGCCACCGATCACCACAACCTTGGCCGGCATGACCCCCGGCACCCCGCCCAGCAGGACACCACGCCCGCCATGCACCTTTTCCAGCGCGGTCGCCCCTGCCTGAATCGACATGCGCCCGGCGACCTGGCTCATGGGTTTCAGCAGCGGTAAGCCGCCATGCGCATCCGTCACGGTCTCATAGGCAATGCAAACCGCACCCGAGGCGACCAGCTCTCTGGTCTGGTCGGGATCGGGGGCAAGGTGGAGATAGGTAAAAAGGATTTGCCCGTCACGCAACAACGCCCGCTCATCAGCCTGCGGCTCCTTCACCTTGACGATCATTTCGGCCTGTCCAAAGACATCGCTGGCGGTCACCGCGATGTCCGCCCCCGCCGTGCGATAATCGGTATCGCTCGCACCGATGCCGATGCCTGCGCCGCTTTCAACCAACACCCTGTGTCCATGCGCCGTAAGCTCATGGACGCTTTCCGGGGTCAGGCCGACGCGACATTCGTTATTCTTGATCTCCCGGACCGTACCGACAATCATCAGGTCCCTCCTGCTGGGAAGACTCTGCGCCCGTCATAATTATATTACAAACACATATAATATCGCATCTGCAGCGACGCCAGTATGAATGCTGGCTAAGTAATCCACGGGAAGTTCAACTGCCCGCTTGCGAAAAGCAGACAGGCACGATAGGGGGCGTGCCTTCCAGGACATGCGGAGCGGTGGCCGAGTGGTCGAAGGCGCTCGCCTGGAAAGTGAGTATACGCCAAAAGCGTATCGAGGGTTCGAATCCCTCCCGCTCCGCCAGAC
>JAENVZ010000310.1 GCA_016650315.1 Alphaproteobacteria bacterium
CACCGGGCGGCCATTGACGAACAGAAACTGGTGATCGGCAACGCCACGATGATAGGTGGGAAGGCCCGCAACACCGCTGACCTGCACCCCTTCGCGTTCCAGCATCACGATGACGTGATTGCCGGCCAATTCCCGGTCGGTCAGCGCCGCCACTCGCGCCTCGCGGCTTTCGCCCGGCTGGACGGCCATATTTCGTCGTCCGTCATGTTCCAGCGTGAAGCCGATGTCCGGCCGTGCCATGGCTAGACGACGAACGATGTCGGCGCAGGCGGCATATTCCGACCGAGCGCTGCGCAGAAATTTCCGGCGCGCGGGTACTTTCCCGAAAAGCTGCTCGACACGGATACGCGTGCCCGGCGGGATCGCAGCAGGCCCCTCTTCGACCAACTGGCCATTATCCACGATCCGGGTCCAGCCATCCGCACCCCCCTGCCGGCTTTCGAGGCTGAGGCGGGCCACACTGGCGATGGAGGGCAAGGCTTCACCGCGAAAGCCCAGGGTCACGACATTTTCGATGGCGTCATCGGGCAATTTCGAGGTGGCATGTCGTTCCAGCGCAAGCGCCATATCGGACGGCGACATGCCGCAACCATCATCGCTAACCTCGATCATATCGAGGCCGCCCGAAACGAGGCGCACATGGATTCGCTCCGCACCGGCATCGATGGCGTTTTCCACCAGTTCTTTCAGCGCACTGGCAGGTCTTTCGACCACTTCGCCAGCAGCAATGCGATTGACCAGATGTTCGGGCAGACGGCGTATTGACATATACACGTCACTAGCCCAAGCGAGCGCATTCCGCGACCCGCTGCCTGAACATTTATGAAATACCTATTTGGCTGGCTTTGCGCCCGCGGGAATGACCGACTATAGCGTAACGGCCCCGCCCCCTGGGCTGAACCGGCTGGACAGGAAAACAGATGTTTCTTTCACGATTTTTCAAATTTTCCTCGCACGATATGGCGATCGATCTCGGCACCGCGAATACCGTCGTTTATGTGCGCGGTAAGGGAATCGTGCTGAATGAGCCGTCCGTCGTGGCCATTGAAACCATCAACGGCGTCAAGCGGGTGAAAGCGGTAGGCAACGATGCCAAGCTGATGATGGGCAAGACGCCCGCTTCGATCGAAGCGATTCGCCCCCTGCGCGATGGCGTCATTGCCGACATCGACATCGCCGAGCAGATGATCAAGCATTTCATCCACAAGGTGCACGGACACAGACGTTTCCCGAGCTGGCCCGAAATCGTGATCTGCGTGCCCAGCGGTTCCACCTCGGTCGAGCGCCGTGCGATTCGCGATGCCGCCAGCAATGCCGGTGCCAGCCAGGTGTTCCTGATCGAAGAACCGATGGCTGCTGCAATCGGCGCCGACATGCCGGTCACTGAACCCATCGGGTCCATGGTCGTGGATATTGGCGGCGGCACGACCGAGGTTGCAGTGCTGTCGCTGCGCGGCCTTGCCTACACCACATCCGTCCGCGTGGGCGGGGACAAGATGGATGAGGCCATCGTTTCCTATGTCCGCCGTCATCACAACCTGCTGATCGGCGAAGCCACCGCCGAACGAATCAAGAAAGAATATGGCGTAGCCCAGACGCCGCCGGACGGCGTAGGTCAAACCATCCACATCAAGGGCCGTGATCTTGTCAACGGTGTGCCCAAGGAAATCACGATCAATCAGGGTCAGATCGCCGAAGCCCTGTCCGAACCCATCGGCACGATTGTCGAGGGTGTGCGGATCGCACTGGAAAACACTGCGCCGGAACTCGCCGCCGATATTGTCGATCAGGGCATTGTCCTGACCGGCGGTGGCGCTCTGTTGAAAGGGCTGGATGAAGAATTACGCGACGAAACGGGCCTTCCCGTCACGATTGCGGACGATCCACTGACCTGCGTTGCCATCGGAACAGGACGCGCGCTGGAAGATCCCATGTTCCGCGGCGTGCTGCAAACGGCCTGAGTGGGGGAAAGCGCAGATGGCGCCGCCCCCCCGCCGGCGCCCCGGTCATAACCGCAAGGCGCAATACGGACTGTTCGTGAGCTATGTGATAGCGGTCGCGGGGGCGCTGCTTGGCCTGTTGCTGATTATCATTTCCATTATCGATCCAACGGGCTTTGCTGTCATCCGCAACAGTACGGCAGAGATTACCCGCCCTGTTTCCGCAACGCTGCGCGGTCTGGTGAGCGGCATCGGCAGCGCCGACGAGCAAATATTGGCCTATGTGCGGGCGGGATCGCAAAACGCTGCATTACGGCGACAGGTTAATACGAATCGTACACGGATCATAGAGGCGGCGGCCATCGAGCAGGAGAATCGGCAGCTCAAAAAGTTGCTGAAACTGTCCGAATCGGAAAATGACAAGACGGTTGCGGCACACATGATCAGTTCGAGTGTCAGCAGCGTGCGCCGCTTTGCCCGATTGAGCGCCGGTCGTCGGCAAGGCGTGATGCCGGGCCAGCCGGTACGGGCCGGCGAAGGCCTTATCGGCCGAATTTACGAGGCCGGACTCAACACTGCCAATATCCTGCTTCTGACCGACCCTGAGAACATTGTGCCCGTGCGCCGCGTGCGGGATAATGTTGCGGGCATATCAACAGGCCTAGGCGACGGATCGGTAGAGATCAGACCCATCAGCATGGCGAAGAATCCGTTCAGGCCGGGCGACATCATGGTCACATCGGGAACGGGCGGATTGTACCGGCCCAATATTCCGGTGGCGATCATATTGCGCATTGATGGCGACACCGCGATTGCAATTCCACTCGCCAATCCGGCACGGGTGGACACGGTCATCGTGCAGCAAATCTTTCAACCCGGGGTCATGAGCGGTCTCGATGACCAGTTGAACGAAGCAGATGCGCAAAACCAGTCCGGGCAAACCGAGCCTTAATGCCGCGCCCTCGCTCCACCATCGCGGAAGATCGATCGCGCCTGCGGACGCAGGGAACGCCCATCATCACGGTGATGCTGGGATCAGCGATAACTATATTGCCCCTGATTGCCGTCACGCCGACCATGCCGCCCTTTGGTCTGCTCATACTGTTGGCATGGCGGCTGTTGCGACCCGAATTGTGGCCGGTGTGGATTGCTGTACCGCTTGGTCTGTTCGACGATATCATAAGTGGACAGCCGTTAGGCAGCGCCACATTCCTGTGGACAGTCACGCTGATTGGCATTGAAATGACGAGCCACAAGCTTTTATGGCGGGATTATTGGCAGGACTGGCTAATTGCCGCTCTTTCGATTAGCTTTTGCCTGTTGGGCGGATTTTACTTTGCCCGCCTGTCAACGGGCGGAGGCTCGATCTTGGTTGTTTTGCCGCAAATCGCATTATCGGTTTTGCTATTCCCTACCGCAGTGCGGTTGTGCGCATTGATCGACCGGTGGCGATTGCCCTGATGTCGCGTTCCAACCGTATCGGTGGCCAAGGCCGGACCGTAACCGAAGCCAGTCAGTCCTTCTCCTTCACCCGTCGCGCCATGGTATTGGGCGCGATGCAGGGTGGAATCGGCGCGCTGCTCGCCGCGCGCATGACATGGATCAGCGTCGCGGAAAACGAGCATTATCAACTCTTGTCCGAAAGCAATCGGGTCAACCTGACGCTCATCCCCCCGCGACGCGGGTGGATTATCGACCGCCATGGCAAACCGATCGCCAATAATCGCACCGATTTTCGCGTGGATATCATTCCTGATCGGCTGCATCATAAAAACGCGACGATTGCCTCGCTGGCCAACCTGCTCTCGCTTGACCCTGACGAAGTCGAACGAATCAAGGCGGACCTGGATAAATCGGCAGGATTCCAGCCGGTACAGGTAGCGGACAAGCTTGATTACGCCCAATATGCGGCGGTTTCCGTCCGTCTGCCCGAACTGCCCGGGATTGCACCAGCGCGCGGCTTTTCCCGTAATTACCCGGCAGGTGCCGCCGTGGGCCACCTGATCGGTTATGTCGGCATCGCGTCGACCGAAGATTATAAAAAGAACAAGAACCCGTTGCTTATCACACCGGGATTCAAGGTCGGCAAGGATGGACTGGAGCGCGCATTCGACAAGAAACTGACTGGCAAACCAGGCGCCAAGCGCGTGGAGGTGACGGCACGCGGAAAGGTGGTGCGAGAACTTACAACCCGCCCCGACACACCGGGCGATGTCGTGCGCCTGACCATCGATGCGGGCCTTCAATCCTACGCCGCGCGACGCCTTGGCACCCAATCGGGATCAGTGGTCGTCATGGATTGCCTGACCGGCGACGTCCTGACATTGGCGTCCATGCCCAGCTTTGACCCCAACAGCTTTTCCGACGGCATCAGCCATCTGGAATGGGACATGCTGGCGCAAGACGATCATGTCCCCCTGCGCAACAAAACGCTGCAGGGACTGTATCCGCCCGGATCGACCGTGAAGCCGATGGTGGCGCTATCCTTCCTAGAGGCGGGGCTTGACCCCAATGCAACGACCGTCTGCACCGGCGCCATCCGGGTGGGCAATGGCCTCTTCCACTGCTGGAAACGCGGCGGTCACGGTACGGTCAACATGGCGCGCGGTATCTACCAGAGCTGCGACATCTATTTCTATCATTTCGCCCAACAGATGGGGATGCAGGTCATTGCCGACATGGCACGACGATTGGGTCTGGGGCAGAAATTCGACCTGCCCTTCCCCAGCCAAAGCTATGGCACGGTGCCCGATGCCGCCTGGAAGCTGAAGAAATATGGCAAGGAATGGCAGGTGTACGACACCGTCAACGCCACCATCGGGCAGGGCTATATGCTGGTCAATCCGATCCAGCTTGCGGTCATGGCGGCGCGGCTTGGATCGGGTCGGGCGGTCGTCCCGCGCTTCCTGTTCGACAAGACGCCGCCCAAACAGCAACCCATAGGGGTCAAGCCCGAGCATCTGGCGTTCATCCATGACGCCATGAGCCAGGTCGTGAATGGCGGTGGCACGGCACGCAGCGCACGGATGAACATTCCAGGCGTGCTGCTGGCCGGCAAGACCGGAACGGCGCAGGTCCGCCGCATCACCATGGCCGAACGTGCAGGCGGCGTACGAGGCGACACCGCCCTGCCCTTCAAATTGCGCGACCATTCCTTGTTTCAGGGTTATGCACCTGCCGACAACCCCCGCTATGCCGCCGCCTGCATCCTGGAACATAGCGGCCACATCGCAACTGCCGCGCCCATCGTCAGCGACGTCCTGAGCTTCCTCTTTGACCCCGACAAGGCGATGGCCAAGCTCGTCATGCTTGAAGAAGGCTGGGGCGGCACGATCGAGGAACGCATGGCGGCCAACATGCAGCGTTTCAAGGCCAAGGTCGCTCTGGAAGAAGCGATCAAACGGGGCGAGATCATCTTGCCCCAGGAAAATGCCATAGGCGGAGCAGGCGCCCAATGAACCCGCTCGTCCCCGCAGCGGTCGCCCGCCTGCCATGGCGGCTATTGTTTCTGATCACGGCCATCGCCAGCTTCGGCCTTGTCGTACTTTACAGCGCGGCGGGGGGAAGCTTTACGCCTTGGGCGGCGGCGCAAGGGCTGCGATTCTCCGTCTTCATGGTGATGACCATCGTCGTGTCGCGCCTGCCTGTGGAATTATTCAAGCAACTCGCCTTTCCAGTCTATATCGGCATTTGCATATTGCTCGTGCTTGTCGAACTGATCGGCGCCGTGGGTGGCGGTAGCCAGCGCTGGCTGAACCTGGGCTTCATGCAATTGCAACCATCGGAACTCATGAAACCAGCCATCGTTCTGGCGGTAGCGCGTTTCTATTCCTTGCTACCGGCGGGCGAGATACGCAAATGGACCGCCATATGGCCGACACTGGTCCTGATCGGCATCCCGGCGAGCCTGATCCTGATTCAGCCAGACCTTGGCACGGCGACGACCGTCGTTGTCGGCGGCGTAACGGTGGCGTTCCTTGCGGGGTTGCCACTGCGCCTGTTTATCGGATCGGGATTGGCGGGCGCGGCCATTGTCCCCCTCGCCTTCAGTTTTCTGCATGATTATCAGCAAAAACGCATTCTGATCTTCATGGACCCGGAAAGCGATCCGCTGGGTGCGGGTTATCATATCAGCCAGTCGAAAATCGCCATTGGATCGGGCGGCATCTTCGGCAAGGGCTTTTTGCACGGCACGCAGAGCCACCTCGATTACCTGCCCGAAGGCCATACCGACTTCGTCTTTGCCACCATGGCCGAAGAATGGGGACTGGTCGGCGGCATAGCGTTGATCTTTGCCTTCATGTTGCTGCTGCGCTGGGGCGTCAGGGTGGCGTTGCGCAGTCAGGACAAGTTTTCGCGTCTGGCCGCAGGGGGCCTTACGACTACGATCTTCTTCTATATCGCGGTCAACCTGATGATGGTCATGGGCCTTGCGCCTGTCGTGGGCATACCATTGCCGCTGATGTCTTACGGGGGGTCATCCATGCTGACGATCATGCTGTGCATCGGCATGATCATGGCAATCGACCGCCAACAGCAAAAAAGCGGCGGTGGGCTATACCAGGATTAGCATCCCGGTGATTACGATGATTTGAAAATTGCCGCATTTCATCGTTGCATGACCGAAAAACCCATGCTACCCGCGCCACCTGACACGATGATTTCATGCTTCAAGGCAATGAACTCCCGGCATCAGTGGACGCATAGCTCAGTTGGTAGAGCAGCTGACTCTTAATCAGCGGGTCCTAGGTTCGAGCCCTAGTGCGTCCACCATATTTTCATAGCAAAAACAGTAACTTACCTAGATATAGGCCAGCTCAAAAAGCTGCTTACGATTTGCTTTCTAGCGTATTTCTAGCCGCTCACAGCAGCACCCCACGCCTGGAGGCGCAGGGTGCTGGCGGCGTCAGTTCGGCGCGCTACCAATCCGGTCCCATGCATTTTTGAACTCGTCGCGGTCATAGTCGCGCGGCTCAAGCCAATGGGCTTGCTGCCCGCCCTTGTCCTGCGATGCCAATTCCCGAACCTCGTTAATAGTCATGATATAGCAGACCGGATTGTCGGAATTGGCGTGAACCGTGATAATCCACCATTCTGAGCGAAGAGTAGTCAGATCCCGACCGAGCGGAACGGCTTGGCGCTTGCTGAGCGCCTTTGACTGGATACCGAATTTAACGTCTTCGTCGGCATCCGTGACCAGTATGTCAGAGCCACGCGCATTGCGGATCGTCGGAACGGCATGCCAGCCGCGTCGGGACATTTGCCAAAGAATATACCCCAGTCCGGCATTGCCGGTGAACTGATGACGATTTTTGGTCGTCATTGCTCGTCACCCGAGCGGTTCGACGTAGCCTGCGACTTCGCCAAACCATGGAACATGCGCCAACGGTAATATTCTGTTTTCGTGTTATTGTCGTTCCATCCCTTTGCACGTCCAACTTCTCGGATTTCCGCCACAGTCAGTAGCGTCGTGCTGGCGTCGAGATATTCCCACACCGCTCGAATCTTCACGCTGCGGTCGGTCGGCGGTGTTACGCCATTCCGAGATTGGATCGAACTATGGGTGAGCTTTGATGCCACGGTGTCAGCTCCAAATTCAGATTTGGAGCACCCGGCTAAGCCGGGTGTTGGAATCCCCGTGCGTAGCCCGAGGCACCGCCGCCTTTAGCGTGCGCTTGGACATACGCGACGGTCACCCGGCCGAATATTCGACCGAGCTACGCGTCAAAGGGGATTCCACGCCCCACGAGCGGAATATGCCGCATCGCGGTGCCTCTCTGGCACGCAAACGCCTAGGGGTTCAATCTTTATGTGAATCGTGCCCAAGTGCCGTCATGCTCCCAGCGGCGTAGGG
>JAENVZ010000311.1 GCA_016650315.1 Alphaproteobacteria bacterium
CATTTCGATGGTCAGCATCAGCACCTTGTAGAGCGCGAAAAAGATTGGGATCTGCAGGAACATGGGCAGGCATCCGGCGAGCGGATTAACCTTTTCCTTGCGGTACAACTCCATCATTTCCTGTTGCAGCCTGGGCTTGTCGTTTTTGTATTTTTCCTGGAGCGCCTTCATTTTCGGCTGCACGGCGCGCATCGCGGCCATGGAGGCGAACTGTTTCTGCGCGATCGGGAACATCAGGCCGCGGACGATGAAAGTCAGGCATATGATAGCGACGCCGAAATTGCCGATCGCCCCGAACAGCCAGTGCAGCAGGAAGAAGATCGGCTTTTCGAACCAGTAAAACCAGCCCCAGTCGATCGCACGGTCGAACAGCGTCAAACCTTCGTCCTGATAGCGTTCGAGCAGCTTGGTTTCCTTGGCACCGATAAAGAGACGCGATGTCTGGCTGTCCGTCTTGCCGGGGGCAAGCAGGCTGGGGTTAAGGCTGAAATCGGCCTGATAGACGTCCTCGCCGCCCTTGCGGAACTTGGCGTTTACCGGTGCTTTCTGGTCAGGGACCAACGCGGAGAGCCAATATTTGTCGGTAAAGCCGATCCAGCCGCCGGTACTGGTGATGGCTGTGTCGCCATCTTCATCCAGATCGCTGAAATCAACATCGTAATTGGCCTTGCCGTTAAAGACGCCGATCGGGCCGGTATGGATGGTCCAGCTGGTTGGGTCCTCCGACACGCCCTTGTGGCTGATATAACCATAGGGGCGCACGCCGACCGTCGCGGTTCCGGTATTGCTGACCTTTTGCGTCACCGTGAACATATAGTCATTGTCGATGGCGTAGGTGATTTCGAATATCTGGCCCTGACCATTGTCCCAGCGCAGCGTCACCGGGGTTGATGGCGTCAGCTTGCCGCCGCTTGTCGTCCAGACCGTATTGGGGCCGGGGGCTTTAAGGCCATCGCCCGACCAGCCAAAGCCGCTGAAATAGCTGTCTTTCGTGCCACCGGGTGAAAAGAGGCGGATGGGCGGGGAGTCCTTCTTGATCGTCTGCTGGTAGGTGGGCAGGACGATGTCGTCGATGCGTGCGCCCTTCAAGCTGATCGAGCCGGTGAGCTTGGGCGTTTCGATGGAGACGCGCGGGGCTTCGACAAGCGCCTGACGCAGCGGACGGACGCCTTTGGTCGCATCGGCCGTGGGTCCGGTATCGGATGGAGAAACGACTTGTTCGCTTGCAGGCGCTTGCGCGGCGGGCGGTGTAGCAGTGGGGAAAAATTGCTTGGCGACATAAGGCCACCCGAACAGGATCAATGCCGTCAGACCGACCGCCAGGATGATGTTGCGCTTGTCGTCCACGTAAAACTCCCGATAAATTCGATTATTAGTAGGTCAGGGAACGGGGTCGTAACCCGACCCGCCCCAAGGATGGCATCGCATTAGCCGTTTGATCGCCAGCCAGCCACCCCTTAACGCACCATATTTGCGCAGCGCCTCTATGGCATATTGCGAGCAACTGGGCGCATAGCGGCAGGACGGAAGCAAAATGCGCGAGGGGCCGATTTGCCAGAAACGTGCAATGAGGATGAACAGGCGGGCGATCATTTTGGCTTGTGCTCCTGCTTTCGCAGGAGTACGTCACCGCCCGCAATCTTTCGCAGGGCCTTTGTCAACTCTTCGCAAAGCTGGCTGAAATCCCGTTCCACGCCGCCCGCGCGCCCGATGAGGATATGGTCCGCCCCGCTTTTGCCCATATCGGGCAGCAATTCACGCGCCAGCGCTCGGAAACGGCGCTTCATCCGGTTGCGAATGACAGCGCCGCCAATTTTTTTCGTAACGGTGATGCCCAGGCGCTTGGCGCAGTCGCCGTCGTTCCGGTCATGGACAAGCAGGACAAAGCCCGGCATGGCCATGCGACGGCCCTTGTTGGCGGCAAGAAAATCCGCGCGCTTCGTTATCGTGACGATAGCGCGGTCGGCGTCCTGCTGGCTCAGGCGCTCAGCGACTTGCGGCCGCGGGCGCGGCGCGCCCGCAGGATGTTGCGTCCACCGACTGTCGCCATGCGGGCGCGGAAACCGTGACGCCGCTTGCGCACAAGGTTGCTCGGCTGAAAGGTGCGCTTCATCGCTCATTCCTCAAAATCAAAATATCGTAACAGAAAAGGGCCGCCACAGGCGGGCGGCCTCATATCAACAGGGCCGATAGGCAAAAGCGGGGCATGAGTCAATCATCAGCATCACTCTGTTGCGCTTTTCTGTGCTGGCGCCGGAAATGGCTTTTGCGGCGCAAGCCCCGGTCCGCCCAGTGGCCATAGCGGGGCCAACGCTTTTTAAAGCGGACATAGAGCCGCTTGGCCCATTTGCTGTTCCGCAGCGTGAGCGCCAGCCCTCCAATCAGCACCACGATGCCACCAGGGCCGGGCAGGGCACCCACCACGGGAGTTAGCATGATAAGGAACAGGCCAAGCGCGAGCAGGCAAAATCGCAATGTCTCATTGCGTGCGCCATTTGCGTTGTTGTCCCTGACCATGATGTCCATTTGGGGAGCCGCGGTCGTGTGGGCAAGACTATCAGAGGTATAGAGCGTTTCGGATCAAGTTCGCGGTATGTGGTTGGGTCTCGCACTTGCCCGGACATTGAGCGCGGTTTACCCAATTACAGGCAATTAGGTCTTGACCCTAAAAGACCGCATATATCCACTTGGGGAAAATCGGCATGAGTGCTGCGAACGTCGATAGCTTGCCTTTTGCGCAGGTGGACCAGGAGGACGACCCGCGCGCCAACCCCGCGCTGCATGGACTGCGCCTTTTCGTGGTGGAGGATGAGGCGCTGGTCGCACTGCTGCTGGAAAGCATGTTGGACGCGCATGGCTGTATCATTGTCGGGCAGGCGACGGCGGTCAAGCCGGCGCTTGAGAGCGTTGCGCGGATTGGCCGGACCGTGGATGTGGCGATTCTGGATGTCAATCTGGGCGGAGAACGGGTCTTTCCGGTGGCCGACGCGCTGATGGAAAAGGGTGTGCCCTTTGTGTTTACCACCGGATATGGCCCCTCTGGTCTGGAGGAACGCTATCCCGGTCGCACCGTCATCACCAAACCCTATATGGAGGCGGCGCTGGTGGAGGCGTTGCTGAACGTCCATCGCGCGTCCATGCATTAGGGTCTGACCCTAGAGCGTATAGCGCCCATCCGCCAAGCCATTGAAAACAATTCTCGACTCTTGCCATTCCCTTGGGCAGAACAGAAGCTGAACAGGGTTGCATTGGGGGGAGACGCGCTTGGTCGCGATAGTGTCGACGGTTGCCTATCTCGGGCTGGAAGCGCGTGGTGTAGAGGTTCAATGTCAGGTTGCGCCGGGCGTGCCGGCCTTTGTTGTCGTGGGCCTGCCCGACAAGGCTGTGGCCGAAAGCCGGGAACGGGTGCGGGCTGCGATTTCATCTATCGGCCTGTCGCTGCCACCCAAGCGGATCACGGTGAACCTGTCGCCCGCCGACCTGCCCAAAGAGGGATCGCATTACGACCTGCCCATTGCGCTGGCTTTGCTGGGCGCGATGGGTGTGATCGATGCGGAAACGCTGGCAAGCTATCTGGTGGTGGGTGAAATGGGGCTGGACGGACGGATCGCGCCTTCGCCGGGCGTGTTGCTGGCTGCGCTGCATGCATCGGAGCGTGAGCTGGGGCTGATCTGCCCGGCTGTGCAGGGGGCAGAGGCGGCATGGGCG
>JAENVZ010000312.1 GCA_016650315.1 Alphaproteobacteria bacterium
CCACAATCGCATCTTCGTCCTCTTCCGGCAAGGAATGAAGGTCGAGCGCGCCGGAAAGCACCAGTTCCGCCAGGCTGCGCGCATAGCCCTGTTTCTGCCGCGACAGGCCGCAGCCGCGCAAGGCATCGAAATCGCTCGCCAGAATCTGGTCAGGGGCGCAGCCTTCCCCCAATAGGGCATCCAATTTGTTCCACACGGCTGCGGCGGCTTTTACGCTGACCTGCTGACCGACAATGGTGCGCAACAGCGTTTCATAGCCGCGCGGGCGGATTCGCGGTTCGGGATAGCCGACACGTGCGAGCACGGCACCGAATCCCGGTTCAATTGCGGCCAGCGCATTCATTGATGAGCGTAATTGTTCCTGATTTAATCCCATTGGTGTCCTGCTCCGGTCGCTTTGTCTTGATTTATGTTCGCTGCTCCCTATTAGCGGCTTTGAAAAATTTGAGGAGGGCGTAAATGCCGAAGTTGGTTGTTGTTACCCGTGATGGCGAAGAAAAGACGGTCGATGGGGACAGCGGTCTGTCGGTGATGGAGGTCATCCGCGACAGTGGTTCAGATGAATTGCTGGCGCTATGCGGCGGATGCTGTTCCTGCGCGACCTGCCACGTTCATGTCGATCCGGCTTTCGCGGACAAGTTGCCGGAAATGAGTGAGGACGAGAATGACTTGCTCGACAGTTCCGACCATCGCAATGAATATTCGCGTCTGTCGTGCCAGATCAATCTTGATGATGCTCTGGACGGCCTGAGAGTCACCATCGCCCCGGAAGAGTGAGGCTACTGCTATATGCAGGAATGAAGAGCGGCGGTTTCGCCGCTCTTTTTTATAGCCGCATGATTTTTACAATGTGCGGCCTTTCAGAAATCACTTTCCGGCCAGTGGAACCAGTTTCAACACCGCCATTGGTTCATCCTTGGTCAGCGGCGTCACTGCCCACAAAATCTTGCGGCCATTGGGCGCTGCGACTGCGCCAGTTTCATTGTTCTGGCTGACGATTTCCGCATTGGTGGTGAGGGTAAACGTGCCATTGAGCGCATTTGCAGAGGGGCTGGGTGGTCCCATCCCACCCATGCCTTGCTTTTTGTCATCATTGGCAAAGCCAGGGGCCTTGACGCGCACCATGTCATTCCCCCGCAATTCGATGGCGATAAAAGGAAAAACGATTTCCGCGTCGATATTGAAGGGATAGACAAAGCTGTGATCCAGCGTGCCATGGACCTCATAGTCGATCAGGAATGTGCTGTCGCCGACATATTGGACGGACTTGTAACCGGCTTCCTTCGACAGCGCTTCGGCCATGGCCTTCATCTTTGTTTCACGGTCCGCCGTGTCGCTCAAGTCGGCGGAATCCGCGCTATCACTGCTTGAAGCGTCGTCCTGCGCAAAGGCTATTGGTGTGAACGAACTGTCCGAGGGCTTCTCCCCGTCCCCGCCTTCGTCGTGCGTATCGGGCTTTTCCATGCCCTTGCCCATTTCCTTGGCCATGTCGAGGGCGATGACCTCCCCCTTGTAGGCGAAGGTGAAGCTGCGGTCTGCGCGGATGTCCAATGTCGAATCGAACTTGCCTGGTGTGAGCAGGCAGGCGCTTAAAAGCAGAGCCATGCACAGGGTAAAAGTGGTTCGGACGATCTGTTGCATGGCTATTCCCCTTTATGCGCGCCCGTTCAGCGATTGGCCGTCGCGTACAGGGCTATTGCCGCGGCGTTGGATACGTTGAGACTTTCCATCCGCGGGCTGATCGGCAGTTTAGCCAATATATCGCAATGCGCCATGCTGTTGTGGCGAAGGCCGTCACCTTCTGCACCCAGCACCAGTGCAACCTTGGACGTTCCAATTGCCTTGTCCAGCAATTCGCTTGCGGCTCCGTCCAATCCGACCCGCCAATAGCCAGCGTCGGCAATTTCGTCGAGCGCGCGGGCAAGGTTTACCACGCGGACCCATGGCACGATTTCCAGTGCGCCGCTGGCCGCGCGCGCGATAGTGCCGGATTCGGGCGGTGCGTGCCTGTCCTGCGTGACAATGCCCAGCGCATCAAAGGCAGCGGCAGACCGCAGGATCGCGCCGATATTATGCGGATCGGTCACCTGGTCGAGGACCATGATCGGACGCATGTCGTCCCGACCTGCCTCTAATATTTCGTCCAGCCAGATGTCTTCCAGCGCTTCCACCTCCGCCACAATCCCCTGATGGGGCGCGTCACCCGGCACCATCCGGCCCAGATCGGCCACGTCCGAATAGACGATTGGCAGCACAGGCGGCAGCTCCAGCGCCGTCAGCGCCTCTCGCGTGCCCCAGATTTTGCGCACCACCCGGTTCGGGTTGGCAAGCGCGGCGATAACCGCATGACGACCCCAGAAGCGGGGGAAGCCGCCCTTGGGTTTTCCGGTTCGATGTCCTCTTTTCATAATCGACGCCTTTTCCACGACCGGCATTGACAGGCAAGCCTCCATTCGTCAAAGACGCGCCTCCTACGGACTTTTTTACAAAAGTCTGCATGGCTCCCATGGACAGGTGGCCGAGTGGTTAATGGCAGCAGACTGTAAATCTGCCCGCGAGAGCGTACGCTGGTTCGAATCCAGCCCTGTCCACCAACAGCCCGTTTTTGACCTTGCCGGACATTGGTATTTGCACACGAAGGATCGCAAGATATTGCGATTCTGGATGCGTCTTACCGTCAATCTTCAAGGCGTAGATCCAACTGTCAGCTTTTATTGTCAGTCAGATTGTCGTGGATGCTGACAGCTATGAGCGTGCAAGCGAAAAATGCCATTCCAATGATGACAAGCACTGAAAAATGATTGCCGATGACTGAAAGCATGGTGGGTTCTTCCTATGAGTGAGGGTTGTTCGCACAGACAGGAATGATGCTTTGCATATGGCTGTAACCGACCCAATAAGGAGTCTTACCTAGGGTCAGGACCTATTAATGACGGGGTCTGGGTCATCATAGCCCACATGTTCCAGCACATGAATTCAATGTGGATCGAGTCTGTGTGGCGCAAGCTTGCATTTGCCGCCGCACAGGATGTGGCGGATCATCGAATATTGCGTCAATTGCGTCCGGCACACCGGCTGGTGCTACGGCTATTCTGCGGTCGTCGGGTCGATGACCGTCCTGACTTGTGCGATGCTGTTGGCGGGAAAGCCTGCGGTATCCGCGTGCTGGCGGATCAGTTCCTCGCTGGGCGCTCGATAAATGCAATAAATCTTGTCATCGGTGACATAGCTGTGCACCCACTGGATTTCCGGGCCAAGGTCGCGCAGAACTTGGCATGATGTCTGGGAAGCGCCCTTCAGATCATTGGGACCCAATTGCCCGACGCCCGGCATCTCTCTTTCAATGACGAATTGAGGCATTGTCAAAGCTCCTGTCCTGAAGGAAGAAATGTGCGCTTGTCCGCCGATAGAGTCTAGCAATTTGGGGAACTGTTCAGTGACTGATTTAACTACGTTCGTAGAGGGTCTGCCCAAGGCGGAACTGCATCTGCATATCGAGGGCAGTCTGGAACCAGAACAGATGTTCGCATTCGCGCGGCGGAATGCAATCGACATTCCGTTCGCCAGTGTTGAGGAGGTGCGGGCGGCTTACAGTTTCTCCAATTTGCAGGATTTTCTCGACATCTATTATCAGGGCGCAAACGTGTTGCGGACGCAGGAGGATTTTCATGATCTGGCGCTGGCCTATTTCGTCAGGGCGGCTGCGGACAATGTAGTTCATGCGGAGATTTTCTTCGATCCGCAAACGCATACGGCGCGGGGGATTCCCTTTGCCGTGGTGGCGGACGGGCTGCTTGGCGCGATGGCGGAGGCGGAAACGCGTTATGGGCTGACGTCGCGTCTAATTTTGTGCTTCCTGCGGCATCTGGACGAAGAGGACGCCTTTGCAACGTTAAAGGCCGCTGAGCCATGGTTCGACCGAATTGCCGGAGTAGGACTTGATTCGTCCGAAGTCGGTCATCCCCCAGAAAAATTTGCGCGTGTGTTCGCGGCGGCGGGCGATGCCGGTCTGTTGCGGGTTGCCCATGCCGGTGAAGAGGGGCCGCCCGCTTATATATGGGAAGCGCTCGACCTGTTGAAGATTGACCGGCTCGATCATGGCAACCGCGCACTGGAGGACCCGTTGCTCGTCACCCGGCTGACGCGGGAGGCGATGACGCTGACCGTCTGCCCATTATCCAATGTGAGATTGTGCGTGGTGGAGGATATGGATCATCATCCCATGGGGCGAATGCTGGAGCTGGGCTTGCGGGCTACGGTCAATTCGGATGATCCCGCTTATTTTGGCGGTTATGTGAATGATAATTTTCGCGCTCTTGCCGCGACAGGAAAGCTTGACCGCCATGATTTCGTGACGCTGGCGCGAAACAGTTTTCTGGGTTCCTTTCTGCCGGATGCGGAGATTGCAAAGCATCTGGCGACGGTGGCCGCCTATGTGGCGGATTGCGGGTGAACAATCTGTTCGACATTCTTCCCGGCGATGGCGCAGCGGAGGTTTTTACTGACATTGCCGCGCGTCCGGGCGCCCGGATCGAACATATCGTTTCGACCGGGCAGGCAACGCCCGAACATGCGCCTTATGACCAAGATCACGACGAATGGGTATTGTTGCTGACTGGCGTGGCCGGACTATGGATCGACGGGGAGGGGGAACAGATGCTACGTCCCGGCGACCATGTGATGATCCCGGCGCATTGTCAGCACCGCGTCACGTGGACGACCGCAGATCAGGCAACCACCTGGCTTGCCGTACATTTCGTCGCGTCAATTGAGGTCGTCTGACATCTCGTTGTGATGGACGCCATAAGCGCGCATGAAAATATCGACGGCATTTTCAGCATCCGTCTGAATGTCTTCCTCCGTGGCGCTGTCAATCATGTTAAGCAGCATTTTCTGATACGCGCCCGCCATGCAGAGAGCAGTGAGATTATTTGCCGCGACCATCGTATCCACCTTTCGGATGGTCCCCTCGGCAATGCATTGGTCCAGATAGGCGGCGACCATGTTTCTGACATTCCTGGGTCCCCGTTCATGAAAAATCGGTCCGATTTCCGGGAATCGCCCACCTTCGCCATGGATCAGTCGATACAGGCAAATGGCCGTAGAATCGGTGAGCCTGCCGACGAAATGTAGGCATAGCCGCATGAGCGTGGAGCGCACATCCTCGTGTCGCTGGAGCAATTCGTTCAACTGTTGCCTGAATTCGATTGTGGCATCGTCGATCATTGCCGCGAACAGGTCCGCCTTTGATGGGAAATAGCTCCACAAGGTGCCTTTCGATCCACCTAATTTGGCAGCAATTTCAGACATGCTTGTTGCGGCATAACCATTTTCGAAGAAGGACCGGCGCGCGACCTCCAATATCGCCGCACGGCGCTCCGCCTTTTGCATATCTCGTTTGCTGGGCTTCATGGAGACTAGTCTTAATAACTACTGCCTTAACCGTGAAGCCTTGTTTGCGCTAATTGCCCAAATGTCCCGCCGCAGGACAAGCCGAACCGTCATTGCGGAGGGTGATCAGGGACGATGAACGCGGTGCGCTCTTTTCCCGCCGCGATCTTGCTCTATCTTTTTACTGGCCACGCCACTTTCGTCCTGATAATCGCTGATCCAAAGATTGGGCAAATTGACCTGCAACTTTCCTCCCCTTATGTGCAAGGCAACATTGCTGGCTGGGAGATTCCTGTATGAAGAAACTTTATCCTGATGCTGAAACGGCTCTTGAAGGCCTGCTCTTCGATGGCATGCAACTGTGTGCGGGTGGTTTCGGCCTGTGTGGCATACCGGAACGGCTGATCGATGCGATCCAGGCATCGGGGGTAAAGGACCTGATAATTGCTTCCAATAACGCAGGCATTGACGGCGAGGGGCTAGGCAAATTGCTGCGCACGCGGCAGGTCAAAAAAATGATCAGCTCCTATGTTGGTGAGAACAAGGAATTCGAGCGGCAATATCTCTCCGGCGAACTGGAAGTAGAATTCTGTCCGCAAGGGACACTGGCCGAGCGCTGCCGTGCAGGTGGGGCGGGCATTCCGGGCTTCTACACCAAGACTGGCGTCGGCACGAAGGTTGCCGAGGGCAAGGAAGTCAAGAATTTCGATGGTCAGGATTATATTCTGGAACGTGGAATTTTCGCTGACATTGCTATCATCAAGGGATGGAAGGCCGATGAGAGCGGCAACCTGATTTTCCGCAAGACCGCGCGCAATTTCAATCAGCCAATGGCGGCTGCGGCAAAAATATGCATCGCCGAAGTGGAGGAAGTAGTGCCGACAGGCAGCCTCGATCCTGATTGCATTCACTTGCCCGGCATTTATGTAAAGCGCATGATTGTGGGTAGCCCTTATGACAAGAAGATTGAGTTCACCACGACCCGCCAGAGGGAGGCCGCATAATGTCCGAGGCAACGACCGCAATCAAAGGCTGGACCCGTGATCAGATGGCAGCCCGTGCTGCGCGTGAGCTGCAGGACGGTTTCTACGTCAACCTGGGCATCGGTATTCCGACGCTGGTAGCCAACCATATTCCTGAAGGCGTCGAGGTGACGTTGCAGAGTGAGAACGGGATGTTGGGCATTGGTCCTTTCCCTTATCCCGAGGATGTCGATCCCGACCTTATCAACGCCGGAAAACAGACGATCAGCGAACTGCCGTCCACCAGCTATTTCAGTTCAGCCGACAGTTTTGCCATGATCCGTGGCGGACATATCGACCTGACCGTATTGGGCGCGATGGAGATTTCCGAAAATGGCGACATCGCCAACTGGATGATCCCTGGCAAGATGATCAAGGGCATGGGCG
>JAENVZ010000313.1 GCA_016650315.1 Alphaproteobacteria bacterium
ATCACCACCGGCGGCACCGGGGTTACCGGCCGCGATGTCACGCCAGAGGCGCTGGCGCGGGTGCAGGACAAGGAAATCCCCGGCTTTGGTGAGCTGTTCCGCTGGCTGAGCTATCAAAAGATCGGCACGTCAACCATACAATCGCGCGCCTGCGCCTGCGTGGCGCGCGGCACCTATATTTTTGCGCTTCCCGGTTCACCCGGCGCGGTCAAGGATGGCTGGGACGGCATATTGGCCAGTCAACTCGACAACCGTCACCAACCCTGCAATTTCGTTGAACTGATGCCCCGGTTGCGCGAGCAATAGAAAAGGCGTTCGCGTTCTCAGATCGCGCCGTGGCAGTGCTTGTATTTGCGGCCGGAACCACGGGGACAGGTCGCATTGCGACTGATGTCCATATCCGCATAGGGATTTTCATCCTGCTGACCCTCAACCTTGCGCGCCAGCAACGGGGGTAGAGTCGTCGTGACATAGCCTTCCCCGCCCCGGTCGAAATCGGCGGTGTCGTCCAGCCCTGTCAGCGGATCAATGTGGGTCGTGATGAAGTCGGGCAGAACCGGCAGTTCGGAAAGTTCCGGCTCCTCCATGCGGAATTGCGCGCGGCCAATGGTCCGGGTCACATCCTCGCGAATATTGTCCAGCATCCGTTCGAACAAGGCGAACGCTTCCTGCTTATATTCATTGATCGGCGTTTTCTGCGCATAGGCACGCAGGTGCACCACCTGGCGAAGAGCATCGAGCGTCGCCAGATGCTCCTTCCAATGGTGGTCGAGCGTCTGAAGGAGGATATTCTTTTCCACCATATGCCAGCTCGCCGGATCAATCGATGCGGCCTTTGCGGCGACAGCGGCATCGGCAAGCTCTGCAATACGGGATTCGATCAGTTCCGGTTCCAGCGCATCTTCGTCCATCCAGGCGTCAATGTCGGGTTCCAGACTCAGGGTTTCGCGCGTCGCTTCCTTCAGGCCCTCGACATTCCATTGTTCGGGATAGGTGCCAGGAGGACAATTGTCGGCAACGATAGCGTTGACCGTTTCCATTCGCATGTCCGTCACAACGTCATCGACGGTTTCAGCATCCATGATGTCGCTGCGCTGTTCATAGATGACGCGGCGCTGGTCGTTCATGACATCGTCATATTCGACCACCTGCTTGCGGATGTCGTAATTGCGCGCTTCAACCTTTTTCTGGGCAGTTTCAATCGCCTTGGACAACCATTTGGAACCAATCGCCTCGCCATCGGCCATATTCTTGTTCATCATCCGGGCGAACAGCGTGTCGGGACCAAAGATGCGCAGCAGATCATCATCAAGGCTCAGATAGAAGCGCGACAGGCCAGGGTCGCCCTGGCGGCCCGAACGGCCCCGAAGCTGATTATCGATGCGGCGGCTTTCATGCCGTTCCGTAGCCAGCACGAACAGGCCGCCTGCAGCCAGCACCTCCTGCCGCTCCACCTCGATTTCCATCTTGATACGTTCGATCGCGGCGTCGCGCTCTGTCCCTTCAGGCATTTCTGACAGCTCGTCATTGATGCGGAATTCCAGATTGCCGCCAAGCTGAATATCCGTGCCGCGCCCTGCCATGTTGGTGGCGATGGTGACGGTGCCCTTGCGGCCTGCCTGCGCCACGATATGCGCTTCCTGCTCGTGCAGGCGCGCGTTCAAGACAGCGTGCTTGACCTTTTCAGCATTTAGAAATTCAGAGAGCATTTCGGACTTTTCGATGGACACGGTGCCGACCAGCACGGGCTGTCCCCCATCGGCCTGTTCCTTGATCGCCTTGGCGATCGCGCCGAACTTGTCTTTGGTATTTTTGTAGAATTCGTCTTCTTCGTCGATCCGCTGGACGGGCACATTGGTCGGAATGGTGACGACATTCATCTTGTAGATATCGAAAAATTCCGCAGCCTCAGTCACCGCCGTGCCAGTCATGCCCGATAGCTTGGGATACATGCGGAAATAATTCTGGAAGGTAATGGATGCAAGCGTCTGGTTTTCCGGCTCGATCTGGACGGCTTCCTTCGCCTCGACCGCCTGGTGCAGGCCGTCGGACCAGCGGCGGCCATCCATCATGCGACCGGTGAATTCGTCGATGATGATGACCTTGCCATCCTTGACGATATAGTCGGTGTCCAGCTTGAACATCATGTTGGCGCGCAGGGCCTGATTCACGTGATGCACAACCTGGGTATTTTCAAAATCGTACAGGTTGGAACCGGTCAGCAGGCCGGCATCCTCCAGCATCCGCTCGATTTTTTCGGTGCCGTCCTCGGTCAGCGTAATGCTGCGCTGTTTTTCGTCCTTTTCATAATCTTCGTCGGCCAACTGCTTCACGATGGCATCGACGGAAACATAAAGTTCCGATTTGTCATCGGTCGGCCCGGAAATGATCAGTGGCGTGCGCGCTTCGTCGATCAGAATCGAATCGACCTCATCGACAATGGCGAAGTTGAAGGGGCGCTGCACCATCTGCGTGCGCTCGAACTTCATATTGTCGCGCAGATAATCGAAACCGAGTTCGTTATTGGTCGCATAGGTTACATCGGCGGCATAGGCCGCGCGCCGTTCATCCTCACGCAAATTGGGCACAATGACCCCGGTGGTCAGGCCCAGGAAGCGGTAAACCTGCCCCATCCATTCGCAGTCACGGCGGGCGAGATAGTCGTTCACCGTGACAACATGGACACCCTTGCCTTCAAGCGCGTTGAGATAAGTCGCCAGCGTCGCCACCAGAGTCTTGCCCTCGCCGGTCCGCATTTCCGCGATTTCGCCGCGATGCAGGACAATGCCGCCGACCATCTGCACATCGTAATGGCGCTGGCCCAGCGTACGCTTCGCCGCTTCGCGTACAGTGGCGAACGCTTCAGGCAGAAGGTCATCCAGCTTCGCGCCCTCGGCCAGCCGTTCGCGGAAAACCTGCGTCTGGTTGACCAATTCCGCATCCGTCATGGCCAAGATCGTGGGTTCGAACCCGCTGATCCGGTCGACGATCTTCTGAAGGGACTTGACGTAACGGTCGTTGGACGACCCGAAAATGGATTTGGCGATCGCGCCGAGCATGCCTGAATTCCTGTGACTTGACGATGGTGCGGGTACCCGCGCAAACATGGGGTGCGATGTAGGTTGGGGGGGCGGATTAGTCAATTGAAGTCGATTGACCCATGCTTCATTTCAGCTATCGGTGCACCCATGCTAACATCACCCCTTGCCCCAGCCGCATTCCCCGATCTGCCTGCCATAGCGGGCGTGACGCTGCGCAATGCCCGTGCGCACTATAAAACATGGGACCGTTGCGACCTTACTTATGTGGAGCTGGACGAAGGCACCGCCATTGCAGGCGTCACCACGCAAAGCAAATGCCCCTCGCCAGAGGTGGAATGGTGCCGCAAGGCGCTTCCGCTGGGCAAGGCGCGGGCGTTGGTGGTGAATGCAGGGAACGCCAACGCCTTTACCGGCAATCGGGGACGCGCGGCGGTAGAGGCGATTGCGGCGCGGGTGGCCGGACATCTGGGGTGCCAACCCTCCGACGTGTTTGTGTCTTCAACCGGCGTGATCGGCGTGCCGCTCCCCATCGACAAGGCGGAGGCAGGGCTGAGCGCTGCCTTTGCTGCCGCGCCCTGCGGATGGGAAGAGGCGGCGGCCACGATCATGACCACCGACACCTTTCCCAAGGCAGCGATCGCGCAGGCGGTGATCGGCGACCGCACTGTCAATCTTGTCGGCATTATCAAGGGATCTGGCATGATCGCGCCCGACATGGCGACGATGCTGGGTTATATCTTCACCGATGCGGCGGTGGACGCGACTTTCCTGCAACAGATGCTGTCGGTGTCCAACCGGACCAGCTTTTCGTGCATCACCGTCGATAGCGACACATCGACGTCCGATACCTTATTGGCCTTTGCAACGGGCAAGGCGGGCAATGCGCCTATCGCTTCCTTCGACGATGCGGGCGCGGATGCCTTTGCTGCGGCGCTGTCGGACGTCTGCCGCCAGCTTGCCCATCTGGTCGTGCGCGATGGCGAGGGCGCATCGAAATTCATCGAAATCACCGTCTCTGGGGCGGTGAGCGACGAAAGCGCCCGCAAGGTTGCCCTCTCCATCGCCAATTCGCCGCTGGTGAAAACCGCCATCGCGGGCGAGGACGCCAATTGGGGACGGGTTGTCATGGCTGTCGGCAAAGCGGGCGAACCGGCCGAACGCGACCGGCTATCCATCCGTTTTGGCGGGGTAGAGGTGGCACGCGATGGCCTTGCCGTCGATGGTTATGACGAAGCGCCGGTTGCGGCACATTTGAAGGGACAGGAAATCGACATCGAAGTTAACCTTGGCCTGGGCGATGGCTCTGCCACGGTTTGGACGTGCGACCTCACGCACGGCTATATATCGATCAACGCCGATTATCGGAGCTAAGCCGGATGCATGAACTCTATCATCCTGTCGCTGACCTGATGCGTCAGGTCGGGTCAGACATTGTCATGCCTCGCTTCCAGAACCTGGCCGCACATCAGATTCTGGAAAAAGCGCCCGACGAACTCGTCACCATTGCGGACAAGGAAAGCGAAGAGCGGCTGAGCGAAGGACTGGCCGCAATCCTTCCCAAAGCCGGCATCGTAGGTGAGGAGGCCTGCGAGAGCGACCCTGCCTTGCTGGGCCGGGTGGGCGAGGGATTGAACTGGATCATTGACCCGATTGACGGCACCGGCAATTTCGCCGCCGGACATCCACCTTTCGGAATTCTGATAGCCTTGGCGGATAATGGCCACATTCTTGCCGGATGGATATTGGACCCGGTGCGAGGGCGCATGTGCCACGGCGCGCTGGGCAAAGGCGCCTTCGTTGACGGGGAAGCCGTGCGGGCACGAGCGAGCGGCGCTCCCCTGCCCATCGCGGCGCTGGCCACTTTTTTCATGACGCCGGAACAACGCGCCGACATGAAGGCGCGATCGGCCGGACATTACACAACGGTGGACATTCCCCGTTGCGCCGCCGAGCAATATCCCCGCATCGTGCTGGGCGAAAATGACCTGACGATATTTGAACGCAGCCTGCCGTGGGATCACGCAGCGGGAGCAATATTCCTTAACGAAGCAGGCGGCAGGCTGAACCGGACCGATGGGTCGCCATACAAGGTGGGCGACGCTCGGCGGGGCCTGCTGGGCGCAGCCTCACCCCAATTATGGGATGAAGCCGCGCGAGTCTTTTTCGATTAGATGCAGTGCTCCTGCGAAAGCAGGAGCCCAGAGTTACAAGCGCTGACTCAAACCTCCCTGGACTCCTGCTTTCGCAGGAGCACAAGGCAGATCGACGCCCCCAATAATTAAAGTTCGCCTTCCAACCAGCCCTTGAGCTGGCTTTTGGGCGCAGCACCCACTTTCGTTGCAGCAGGTTGGCCGTTTTTGAACAGGATCATGGTGGGAATGCCGCGCACGCCATATTTGGCGGGTGCGTCGGGATTATCGTCGATGTTGAGCTTGGCAATCGTCACCTTTTCGCCCAGTTCATCGGAGATTTCCTCAAGAGCCGGACCGATCATCTTGCAGGGACCGCACCATTCCGCCCAGAAATCGACAAGCACAGGTTTGTCAGAACCAAGCACGTCGGTTGCAAAACTGCTGTCGGAAATTGCCTTGGTCGCCATAAAAATTCTCCTTCGATTTGTACCATTATCTAGGGCGCGATCAGGCCACTCTCAACCGCCGTTGCGGAAATTCTTACTGCGTGCCCAAGAAGGCTAGCTTTGAAGGCCGGGTTTGTGAAGTGCCAGAAGAGCGGAGGGCAGAACAATCATTTTCGGGCCGCTGGTGTAAAGCAGCGCCGCTTCAACCGTCTTGTCGGGAAAAATCACCTCCAGCGCGGCGGCATAGGCGGCCATTTGGCGCAAGTGCGGGCGCGGGACATCGGCAGCATCGAGAGGAACCTTGCGACCGGTCTTGAAATCAACGACGCGGACCTGCGTTGGTGTCACGCACAAACGGTCGACCGTACCAGCAATAACATCCTCCCCCACAATTGCGGCGATAGGCGCTTCGGCCAGTGCGTCGGGCGCAAACAGATCAGCAAAAGCGGGATCATCAAGCACCGCAAGCGCACTCTGGACAATATCGTGCCTGATGACAGTATCGGTCACACCTTGCGCGCGCAAAAGCCATGTATCCGCGGCGGCGTGACGATCCTTCGGCGGCACCGCAGGCAAGCGTTCGTAAAGGGCGTGCAACCATTTCCCCCGTTCAGCGGCGGCGCGCATGGCCATAGATGGCGGCGGATTGGGAACGCTGTCCTCTTCCTGCGCGGATGGGGCCAGAGGGCGCGGCGGGCGGGCCTCGACGGGCGCGGGCTGTTTCAGCCAGACAGGCAAATTCTGTGCGGGTTCTGCTGACGCCACATCGCTGGCTTCGATCTTTTTGGGCGGGAAAATCGTGTCACCGCGATAAATACGCTGCGCGTTCCAGCGAACCGACTCTTCTCGCTCAACACCCAGCCGATCCATCGCCCGATCAATTTTGGCATACCAGCTTTGTTCAGGCGGCACGCCATCTGCGCGGGGGCCAAGGGAGCCGCCAATCACCAGCTTTTCCTCTGCCCTGGTCAGCGCGACATAAAGCAACCGCCAATGTTCCTGCATTTCGGCCAGTTCGGCATCCTGCGCCGCTTGTTCGATAGCGCCGAATTTTTCCGCGCGCCTGACCGGAAGCACGGGCAGCTTTCCCCTGCCCTCACCCGCTTCCCAATCGAATCCGCGCATATTTCCCATCGCCTTGGGATCGACCGTGGCATCGGCAAGAATGACCATCGGCGCCTGTAATCCCTTTGCGCCATGGACGGTCAGGACACGGACGGCATCGCCCTGCGCCGCCGCGTCGCGGACAATGTCGACATCGCCCCGGTCGAACCAGTCAATGAACATTTGCAGCGAGGGATGGGAATCCCCTTCAAAGGCGATGGCGGCGTTGAGCAATTCCTCAATCGGGTCACGCGCCTCCGCGCCCAGCCGCCCCAGCAATTTGCGGCGGCCATCGAGCGGACCGGACAAGATATGCTCCAGATACCGATAGGGCGTAGTGAGGTCCGCCTGACCCAGCAAGGCATGAAGCGGCTCCAGCAGCCCGGTGCTGCCAAGCGTGCGGCGCAAATGGCTCCACAGGCCAACACCCTTGTCGCGACGGCCCCTGTCGAACAGATCATCCTGCGTCCATCCGATCAGGGGAGAGACGAGAAGATTGGCGAGGTTGAGGTCATCCTCGGGCTGCAACACGAAACGCACCGCCGCCAGCAGGTCGCGCACGGCAAGCGGGGCATTCAGGCGAAGGCGGTCGATCCCTGCCACAGGCACGCCCTCTTCATAAAGGCGAGCAACGATGAGACGCGCTAGATCACTGCGCTTGCGCACCAGGATCATGATGTCGCCTGCGCGCAACGGCCGCCCCTTGCTGTCCAGCATCATGTCCGACCTGATCCATTCCGCGATTTGCGCCGCCAGCCGCGCTGCATATTCGCGGACGACATCGGTCAGCCATTCCTCCTCGCCCTCATCCTCACTGTCCTGATCGCCCAGGGACTGGGAAGAAACGGGATTCCACAGGATGACTTCGCCGGGGTGCTGAATGGCGCTTTCGTGGGTGACGGCCTCATCGGAAAGGCCCAGCGCAACGGAGCCAAGTTCGGCAACAACGGCATCGACCAGATCAAGAACCGGCGGCGTGGAGCGGAAGGACTGGACCAGCGACAGGTCGTGAAAACGCTGGTCCGCGATAAATGACCGTGCCGCAAACCCCTCCCTTGCACGTGCAAAGGCCTCTGGACTTGTGCCCTGAAATCCGAAAATTGCCTGCTTGAAATCGCCAACCGCAAACAGGGTGCGGACCTTGTCATCCTTCGCCCCCATGCCTGAGAAATATTCCGAAGTAATGGCATCAACTATCTGCCATTGCATGAAATTTGTATCCTGCGCTTCATCCACTAATATGTGATCGGTGGTCTGATCCAGCTTATAGCGGATCCAATCGGCCATCCCGTTTTCATTAAGGAGAGACACCGTCTTGCGGATCAGGTCGTCGAAGTCGGTGGCCCCGGCAAGCCGCTTCGCATCGGCATAGGCCAGCGCATAGGCCCGACCCGCCGTCAGCGCCTGCGCAAAAAGATCGGACCATGCCGTGCGCGCCCGCAACTTCAACAGTGCATCGCAGGTTTCGGAGAGTCGCGCTGCCAACCCTTCATAGTCTGGCTCTGCATCAATCAGCTTTTGCGAATATTTGCGCGGTTCGCCCTTCCCGGTCCAGAACACCGAAAGCAATTCAGGAAGCGTGGCAACCCTCTCCTGGGGCGATACCGCCCGCCAACGGGCGATGATGTCGCAATGGCCAAGGGCAATCTTGCCGCCCCATGCGGCATTGGCAGCGGCAATGCGCGCAAGGGCATTCGTGTCGAAATCCGCGTCGAAATCCGCACAGGCCTTTGCGATTTCTGCGTCCACATTGCCGCTGGGAAGGTCAAGGGCCTGCCGCAGCCAGGGCTGAATGATGACGGGCAATGACGTCATGGCGTCAGGCGCCGATGCGCAACGGGCAAGAAAGCTTTCGGCTCCCTCCTCCCCCAGACGCAGACTAAGCGCCTGCATGTTCGTTATCAGCTCATGATCGCCTTGCGCTTCGGCACGCACGAGCAGGTCGGCAAGCGCGGCGCGCGCCATCGCCTTTTGTTCACGCGGCTCCAACGGACGAAAACCGAGGGTCAGACCCGCTTCGATCGGAAAGGCCGACAGCAATGTCTGGCAGAAGCTGTGGATCGTCTGGATGCGGAGGCCGCCGCCGCTGGCATCCAGCACACTGGCGAACAGGGTCCGGGCGCGCTCCTGCGCCTCCGGTCCATAATCTTCGCCCAATGCTTTCAAATCCATGGCCAGCGCCGGACCATCCATCTGCACCCATGCAGCAAGCCGGTTGTGAATACGCTCGGCCATTTCCGCCGCCCCAGCCTTGGTAAAGGTCAGGCACAGGATATTTTCCGGGTTCACATCACGGCGCAGCAACAGGCGAAAAACGCGGGCGGTCAGCACATGGGTCTTGCCGGTGCCAGCCGACGCACTCAACCAGACATGATCGTCAGGGCGGGAGGCAAGGCTTTGGCTGCCCTTGAGCGGTTGCAGGGGCGTCAACAGGGTCATGTCTGCCCCCCTGCCCGGCCATACCATTCTTCCAGACGCATGAGCTGATCATAATCGCCATAGCTGGGAATTTCGGGATGAAGCTTCGCTGTGAAGGGCGCGTTGCCCGTCAGCCAAGTTTCCACCGCATCAATGAAATGCGCTGCGGCTTCCTCCGTGAATGCATCGGTGACGATCTTGCCGCGCGCGCCCTTGGGATCGACCGGACTTTGGCGATAACCGAAACTGTCCGATTTTGGTTCCCGGCCCAGCGACCAATATTCGAAGGCGCTTGCCGTTTTGCCCTTTTCCAGCCCTTCAAATTCGCCCTGTTCGGCGATCAAGCCGAGCAGCCCCAGTTGCATGGAATAGCCCGCCGCAACCTGCTTGCCACTGGGGGGCTTGCCGGTCTTGTAATCGACAATGGCAAGGCTGCCGTCAGGCAGCATATCGATACGGTCGGCCTTGCCCGACAGATTGACACCCGCAATGGCCAAACGGCCCCATTTTTCCGCGAGCAGGGGTTTGCGGCCAGCCTTCAGGTCGTCCGCGACTTGCCGCGCGATCCAGTCGATCGCCTGCATCAGGCGCGGTTGCCACAGTGCGCGCATCAACGGGTGAGCGTCCGCGCCAGACAGCATAGTCATAGCACGCGGCGCAAGTTTGACCGGGTCCCAGTCATCTTCCTTCGCCCATTTTTCCAGCACATCATGCACCGCCGTGCCGCGCCAGGCGGCGCTGGGTTCGGCATCGACCGGGTCAAGCGCGGACAGGCCCAGCATTTTCCGGGCATAAAAGCTGTAGGGATCGGCTTTCAGGCGATCGACATCTGTAACGGCGATATCCCTTGGCCGCACTGCCACAGGCGGGCATGGCGCTGGCTGGCGGACCGGATCATGGCTGCCGGGGTCATCGATCATCGCGGCAAGGCGGCGATATTCCTGCGCCTCCCGCCATTGCGGCCCTGCCATGGCCTTCAGGCGCAACCAGAAACGCGAGGCAATGGCGGGCGCGCTTGCATCGCGTCTGGCGCGGGTAATCAGAACCTGCGGCGCGCCGAGCGCGTTGGCAAGATCATGGGCGGACAGGCCGATGCGGCGTTCAAGGCTGGGCAGGCCTAGCTCATGCCGGATTTTCGGTGCAAGCCACGGGTCTGGCGAGGGCAAGGCGGGCCATGTGCCCTCATTCAGCCCGCCCAATATCATCAGGTCGGATTGCTGCAGGCGGGCTTCAAGCAGGCCCAATATGGCGATACGCGGATGACCGCCCTGCGGCGGACGAATGGCAACACCCGCCAGAACCTGTTCCACAAGGTAGGCAAAAGAGCGCGGATCGGTGTCTTTGGGGCCTTCGCCCGCCGCGCTTTCCATATCCGCAAAAACGGCAGCGGCTTGATGCCCCTGATGCCCGGCCCAGACCGCATCACCGGTCAGCGCGCCAACAACCTCCCGCAAGGCGGCAAACTGTGCAGAGAGTGACGGCGCAGCGGCAAATGCAGCTTCCAGCGGCGCAAGGATGGCACGAACCGGCGGCCACCATTCGCGCAATTTGGCGCGCAAGGATTCCTGGCGTGGTTCGCGGTTGGCAAGCAGATGGTCGATACCCGCAAGACCTGCAGGCGGTCGGGGACCGCGTAGCAACAGATCAAGGCGGCGCACCTGCTCCAGCCATGGCAGGCGCTCTTCCCCCGACCGGACCAGCGGATGCTTCAGCAGCGCAAGCAGCGCAACAGGGGCAAAGCGCTCAGCCGCCACCGATGCCACCGCCATCAACAGCGTGCCTGGGGGCAGTTCGGCAAGCGGACGGCCCGCACTGTCATCCGCCGCTATGCCCCAGCGTTTCAGGTGCGCGGACACACGGGTCGCAAGCGCGCGATCGGGCGTGATGAGCGCCGCCGTCCTGCCCGGCGTTTCCAATGCTTCACGCAGGGCGATGGCGATGGCCTGCGCTTCTTCCGCCGGGGTCGCCAGTTCAAGCGCACGCACGCCCGACAGGTTCCGGTCGGCGGTTTTCAGGTCCCGCCATTTCACCGTCAGCCGGGGCGGCAGCATGGCATTGGAAATGTTCCGGCTGCGCGGCGCGCGGGCGTCATGATCACTGCCCCAGCGCCAAAGCGCCACTTCATCACGGTGGACGCTCATGCGATCCAGCAACAGCTTGAGCGCAAATTGGGGATGGGTTTCAATCGCCCGTTTGCGGAAACCCGTGACCGGGTCGGGATCGAAGGGACC
>JAENVZ010000314.1 GCA_016650315.1 Alphaproteobacteria bacterium
CACCGACCAGCCAGACCGGCTGTGGAATATGGGGCGTGTCAGGCTTTGATTGCCTCCCTCGCGTCTTCGAGCAGCGATTTGATCGCAGAGCGGCAACTGCCACAATTGGTTCCTGCATTGAGCGCAGCACCAACCGCTTCCACACTGGTCAATTGCTGTTCGGCAATCGCGCCCAAAATCGTTTTCATACCAATATCGAAACAAACGCAGATGATTGCGCCGCGGTCCGGCGGCAATTGGGCCGGGCGTCCGGCGAGAAGGGTGGAACCAGAGGCGGTCTCGTCACTGTCGAGTTGCGCCACAATCCAGTCGCGCAAAGGCAATCGGCCTGAACGAGTCAGGAATAGCGCGGCTGCCAGATGGCCATCGCCATCGAGCACTGCCATGCGCTGCGTACCCCGTGCGGGGTCACTGGCCTCTACCCGTTCGCCAGATGGCATCAAGGCGTCCATATTTGGTTCGTCAAATCCGGCCATTTCAACCAGCCAGCCCGAACGTTGCCGCACAAGGGTCCAATAGGGCACGTTGGTAAGCGCCGGTTGATCGCGGCAGACCATGAAACCCGTCCAGTTCGGCGTTACCGGCGCAACGGCGGCGGCGCTGTTCTTGAACCCGGGTTGACCGGAATAGGGGTCGACATTCTGGTTGGGAAGCCGATTGGTCCGCCCGCCCGCGCTCAATTGGTCGGTCCAGTGCATCGGCACGCACAGTTCTCCGCGCCGTTGCCCTTCACTATATTGAACGCGAAAAACGGCATCGCCCTGCGCAGTGCTCACGCGCGCCAATCCGCCATCGCGGATGTCCCATGCCGCGGCATCATCGGGATGCACTTCCACCAGTGGTTCGCGGCGATGTTGTGACAGACGGGGGCTTAGGCCGGTGCGGGTCATCGTATGCCATTGGTCACGGTAGCGGGCAGTGTTGAGGCGGAAGGGAAAGGCCGGGTCGGCCGCTTCGGATTTTGGTGCGCGGACAGCGATGATCTTTGCGCGGCCATTGGCTGTGCTGAACTGGCCATCGCCAAAGGGTGCAATGCCGCCCCAGCGCAACGGCTTCAGAGCATTATAATCCGCATCGCTGAGTTCCGCCCATGCACGAAGGTCGAGTTTGCGCTGCCCGCCATTTTCAAAAGCTGTCTGTGCGCAATATTCGCGGAAGACACTGGCGGCGCTGTCAAAGGTGAAGGCATCGGCAAAGCCCATGCGACGGCCCATATCGGCGACGATGTCCCAATCCGCACGCGCCTGTCCTGGCGGTGAGAAGAAGGCGCGCTGACGGCTGATCATCCGTTCGCTGTTGGTAACGGTGCCGTCCTTTTCACCCCAGGCCAGCGCGGGCAGGCGGATATGGGCATAGACCCCGGTGTCGGTATTCGCCATCACATCGGACACGACGACCAACGGGCATTTGGTCAGCGCTTCCCGCACGAAACCAGCGTCGGGCATGGACACGGCAGGATTGGTCGCCATGATCCAGATCGCCTTGATCCGTCCGTCATGAACCGCGCGGAACATATCGACAGCCTTCAGGCCGGGTCCGCTGGCGATGGCCGGACTGTTCCAGAAACGTTGTGCGCAATCACGCTCGGCATCCGAAAAGCCCATATGCGCGGCAAGCGTGCTGGCCAACCCGCCGACTTCGCGTCCGCCCATGGCATTGGGCTGACCGGTAATAGAGAACGGTCCCCTGCCTGGTTTACCGATGCGTCCGGTGGCAAGGTGGACATTGATGATTGCATTGCCCTTGTCGGTGCCGGCCACCGACTGGTTGGCACCCTGACTGAACAGCGTGACGCAGCGTTCGTGCTGCGCAAAAAAATCGTAAAATTGTTCCAGTAATTCGGGTGTGATGCCGCAATTTTCGGCGACATCGGCAGGTCCGACACTGTCCCAATATCCGTCCGGTACATCGACATGGGCGGCAAGATACGCATCATTCAACACCCCCCGGTCGCGCATCGCGGCGGCAAGGCCGTTGAACAACGCCACATCGCCGTCGGGTCGAATGGGCAGGAAGAGATCGGCGCTCTCTGCTGTTTCCGTGCGTCGCGGGTCTATTACGATCAGCTTTGTGCCGCGTGTTGCGCGGGCGGCCTCGATCCGCTGCCAGACGATCGGATGGCACCATGCGGTATTGGAGCCGACAAGAATGATAAGGTCGGCCTGTTCCAGATCCTCATAATTGCAGGGCACGACATCTTCGCCAAAGGCGCGGTTGTGCGCGGCAACGGCGCTGGCCATGCACAGGCGGCTGTTGGTGTCGATGTTGGATGAACCGATGAAGCCCTTCATCAGCTTGTTGGCGACATAATAATCTTCGGTGAGGAGCTGGCCCGAAACATAGAAGGCGACGCTGTCCGGCCCATATCGCGCAATGGTTTCGGAAAAACCTTTCGCCACGGCGTCGAGGGCCTCGCCCCAGCCTGTTTCTTGTCCATGGACCATGGGCGCAAGCAAACGTCCGCCAAGACCGACCGTCTCGCCCAGATGGGTTCCTTTGGAACAGAGCCGTCCGCTATTGGCGGGATGCGCGCTGTCGCCCTTCATTTCGACCGTGCGCTCACCTGTCACCGTCGCGGAAACGCCGCAACCCACGCCGCAATAAGGGCAGGTGGTACGGATCGCCTTCACATGCCGCCCCCCACCCTGC
>JAENVZ010000315.1 GCA_016650315.1 Alphaproteobacteria bacterium
ACCTGACGCACGGCGCGAAACCCGCCATGTCGGGAAAATGGTTCAACGCCGTGCAATATGGCGTCGATGTCGATTCGCATGTCATCGACTATGACGTGGTTGAAAAGCTGGCGAAGGAATGCCGCCCGACGCTCATCATCGCGGGCGGTTCGGCCTATCCCCGCCATATCGACTTTGCCCGCTTCCGCGCCATCGCCGATGAAGTAGGCGCTCTGTTCATGGTCGACATGGCGCATTTCGCAGGCCTGGTCGCTGGCGGTTGCCACCCGACGCCCTTTGGCCACGCCCATGTCATCACCACCACCACGCACAAGACATTGCGTGGCCCGCGCGGCGGCATGATCCTGACCGATGATGAAGCCATTGCGAAAAAGATCAACTCGGCGGTGTTCCCCGGCCTTCAGGGCGGCCCGCTGATGCACGTCATCGCGGCCAAGGCTGTCGCATTCGGCGAAGCGCTGCAACCTGAATTCAAGACCTATGCAAAAGCGGTGATCGCCAATGCGCAAGCACTGGCAGCCCGACTGAAGGATCGTGGCTCCGACATCGTTTCGGGCGGCACTGACACCCACCTCGCCCTCGTCGACCTGCGCCCCCTTGGCATCACCGGCAAGGATGCGGACGAAGCGCTGGAGCGGTCGTCGATCACCTGCAACAAGAATGGCGTGCCCGGCGACCCCCTGCCCCCCACCAAAACCAGCGGCATCCGCGTCGGTTCACCCGCAGGCACAACCCGCGGTTTTGGCATCGCCGAGTTCCAGCAGATCGGCGACATGATCGCTGATGTGCTCGACGGACTGCGTGACAAGGGTGAAGCAGGCGATCCCACGGTAGAGGCCGACGTCAAAACCCGCGTCCGTGCGCTGTGCGAACGTTTTCCCATCTACCCGGAGGGTTGATCCTTGCGCTGCCCCTTTTGCGGCCATGAGGATAGTCAGGTAAAGGACAGCCGCCCGACCGAGGACGGCGCAGCGATCCGCAGGCGGCGGCAATGCGAAGGCTGCGCCGCCCGCTTCACCACCTTCGAACGTATCCAGTTGCGTGAATTCTGGGTGACGAAGAGTGAAGGGCGCCGTGAACCGTTCGACCGTGAAAAACTGGCCCGTTCGCTTGAAATCGCCTGCCGCAAACGCGCCATTGACCCAGTCCGCATCGAAAAGCTCGTATCCGGCATTCAACGCCAGCTTGAAACCGGCGGTGAGAGTGAGGTGCCCGCACAGCGCATCGGCGAAATGGTGATGGAGGGCCTCAAGGGTCTCGACAGCGTCGCCTACATCCGCTTCGCCAGCGTCTACAAGGACTTCCGCGAAGCCAAGGATTTCGAGGATTTCGCGGGGTCGGTGAAGGAAGTCGGGGGTGAGTAATGAAACTCACCTTTTCCCCGTTCGTCCTGAGTAGCGGCGATCCCTTCTCCGTTTGCTTCGAGCCTGTCGAGAAGTAGAGGTAGTAAGACCAATGAGCTTTTGGATCTACATTCTCCGTTGCTCCGACGGAACCTATTACACAGGCCATACCGACGACCTTGAACGCCGGATAGCACAGCATCAATCCGGTGCATTCCCCGGCTACACTCATGAGCGCCGCCCCGTGGAACTTGTCTTTAGCGAATATTTTCAGACCCGGCTCGAAGCTCTGGATCGCGAACGCCAGATCAAGGACTGGTCAAGGAAAAAGAAGGAAGCCCTGATCCGGGGGGATTGGAGAGCCGTATCTGACTCTGCCCGTTCTCGACCCCGCGTCTCGACTTCGCTCGACGCTCGCTCGAACCCAACGGTCAAAGAGCAATCCTCAAAATCCGTTGGGTTCGAGCCTGTCGAGAACCGCCCCCCTCCCCCCGTCATTGTCCTCGTTCGCCCGCAACTAGGCGAAAATATCGGCAAGGCCGCCCGCGCCATGCTGAATTTCGGCCTTACCGAAATGCGCCTCGTCACCCCCCGCGATGGCTGGCCCAATCCCGATGCAGGCCCCGCCGCAGCGGGCGCCGACATCGTGCTGGAACAGGCGCAGGTGTTCGACAGCCTGGCCGACGCCGTCGCCGATTGCCTCCATATCTACGCCACGACGGTCCGCAAACGTGGCGTTACCAAGCCGGTCGTCACACCCGAACAGGCCGCCCGCGAAATCCATACGCAGCCGGGACGCAGCGCCATCGTCTTCGGTCCCGAACGCTCTGGCCTTGAAACCGACGATGTCGCGGTCGCGCGCAAAATCCTGACCGTGCCGATCAACCCCGAATTCGGATCGTTGAACTTGGCGCAGGCGGTCATCCTGTGCAGCTATGAATGGTCGAAGCATCAAACGCTGGCCAGTCCGACGATGACCGAATTTGACCCGCCCGCACTACAGGAAGAGTTGAATGGATTTATCGAGACACTGGAAACCATGCTGGACAAGGCCGGCTATTATTATCCGCCCGACCGCACCCCTGTTACGAAGCGCACGCTGCGGACTTTGCTGACCAAGCCCGCATGGAACAGTAACGAAGTGCGGACATTGCGCGGCGTATTGTCGGCGCTTGCCAATCCGCGCGAGCGTTAACGCCGGTCGAACGCATCCAGCTCATAGTCGATCGACGCTTCCACCAATCGATCCCACAATTCGCCCACAAGCGCCTCGGATATGCCCAACCGTGCCGCCTCGGCCCGCACATTGACAATTACCTCATTTTTGCGGTCTTCATCACGCACCATGGAGCGGTCCGGCTTGATCCGCGCGGCGGCGCGCATATAGGCAAAGCGGCGGGCGAGCAGCATGACCAGTTCCCGGTCCACCGCATCCACTCCGGCGCGGACTTCGGCCATGGTCTGGCACCGTTCGGCGGCAATAACAGCATCATCGGACATGGCGCCGCCTTACCATTTTCGGCGCCGCTGTCGAGCGTAAATGGCTTGACTCCGTCCCCTCCCCCCGCCATAGGCACCGCTTCGCAATTGGCCCCGCACCCCGGTGAAGCGGTGGCCGCATTGGAGTTTATCTCTAATGGTGCGGTTCCGGGCATGGAAACAGCAAGTTGGAGACAGCATATGTCAAAGCGCCAGAGCGCCAAGTATAAACTCGACCGCCGGATGGGTGAAAACATCTGGGGCCGTCCCAAATCCCCGGTCAACAAGCGTGAATATGGTCCCGGCCAGCACGGCCAGCGCCGCAAGGGCAAGGTGTCCGATTTCGGCATTCAGCTGCGCGCCAAGCAGAAGCTGAAGGGCTATTATGGCGACGTGACCGAAAAGCAGTTCAAAAAGGCCTATTTCGAAGCATCGCGCATGAAGGGCGATACCGGCCAGAATCTGATCGGCCTGCTCGAACGCCGCCTGGACGCCGTTGTGTACCGCGCCAAGTTTGCGCCCACCATCTTTTCGGCCCGCCAGGTCGTTTCGCATGGCCACATCTATGTGAACGGCGTCAAGTGCAACATCGCATCGCGCCTCGTAAAGCCGGGCGATGAAATCACGCTGGGCAAAAAGGCGCAGGAAATGGCGCTGATTATGGAAGCCCAAAGCCTGGCCGAACGTGACATTCCCGAATATGTCGCGCCCGACGGCAACACGAAAGTCACCTATGTCCGCGTTCCCACGCTGGACGAAGTACCCTATCCTGTCCGCATGGAACCCAATCTGGTCGTCGAATTCTATTCGCGCTGATCGGCGGATTTATCGAACAAACAGGAAAAGGCGGTCCTTCGGGGCCGCCTTTTTCGTTTGGGGGGTACAATGCCAACCTTCGTGTTGCCAACTTCGTCATCACCAATTTCGTCATCCCAGCGAAGGCTGGGATCTCTCAAGACTGGCATGACGTTGATGGGGCTTAGAGCCGCAAGTGAGTCGAGAAACCGCCTATTTCCCAACACCGTCTGCAACGACAGCTTTGCACCTCTTGGCAGTCATTCGCTGATGCTGCGTGATTTCTCAAATGTTGCCGTTCATCTACGATGACCCAGGTCAAAGGAGAGTTCCGCTTAGTTTGCGTGAAGCACTGTTCCAAGCGCAACCCTGAATGTAAGAGGGAGTATGGACATCAAATGCGCAGGCTTCGAGCTATTCGATCTGGATAAGTTCAATATCATCCTTGGCAAGAATGGATGCGGGAAAAGTCACCTATTGAAAGCACTAGACGCGCAGCTGAAGCAACAGGGAATAGCGACAGTACGCTATATCAGCCCTCAGCGCGGCGGATTGTTAAAGTATCAGTCAAACATAGAACAAAACGTGGCAAATGATCCGAACTGGATGTCTCTAGCTCGAAGAAAAAACCAAGCGGAGAACTTCAAGGAGCAGAGCACAACGCTATTCCGGCAACTCGAAATTACAGTGCTGCGGGGAATAGAAGCAGACCACCTCAAGCCGGACTACACGCCTCGAAAATTCGACGACACGGTTGCGGAAATTAACACGCTGCTTGATCGAGTTAAGTTAGAGCGTGATGCCTCGAGGGTATTTCGCATCATCGATAAGGAATCCGGTCAAGAGGCTCCACCCGATCAGATCAGCAGCGGTGAATCAGAGCTTATTTCACTTGGAATTGAGTTACTCGCATTTGCGTACAGCGCGAAGGCCGGTGACGAAAACGTTATTCTCGTAGATGAACCGGATGTACATTTGCACCCTGACCTTCAGGATAGGCTGGCTCGCTTTGTCGTCAGCGTTCTTGCTGACAAACCTGTCATATTGATTCTCGCGACCCATAGCACGGCGCTGCTTGCAGGACTCGCGAGCAAAAAAACCAGTCGTGTGGCATTCATGCGCCGCAAGGACACGCGCCTTGATTTCAGAACCGTTTCCGAAATTGACCGAAGGATTTTGCCAATCTTCGGGGCTCATCCGTTGTCGAACGTTTTTAATCAGTCTCCTGTGATATTGATAGAGGGCGAAGACGACGAACGCGTGTGGCAGCAGGCGGTTCGCTCTTCTGACGGTAGGCTGCGCCTGTTTCCCTGCGTCGTCGATGGGATTGACAATTTTTCCGCCTATGAAGGCGAAGTAAATAACATTTTGGAGGCGGTCTATGACGGTGCGAAGGCATTCTCTCTCCGTGATCGCGATACCGATCCGGAGGCGATCGACGATTTAGGGCAAATAGTAAGAGCTAGACTTGCCTGTCGAACAGCGGAAAACTTATTCTTGTCAGATGATGCTTTAGAGATGGTAAGCATAAGTTGGGTTGACTTTCAAAGTCTCGTGTCAAATTGGCTGCAAGGCAATAAGGGTCATCAATATCATGCACAAATGGTTACTTTCGTTGAGGAAGGCTTTGACCGACAGGGCTTCAAACTAAAAAACATTCGCAATATTCTCGTTGGACTTATTACGCATAAGCCTTGGGAAGTTTTAGCCGGGCAAGCAGTCGCGAAACTTACCACTCATACCTCCCCATTAGTATTGAGCGAGGGTAGCTTGGCAAGCTTCCTGGGTGCAAAGGTCTGTTCGGAAATACTTGGCATGCCAATAGCTTCGTAGTTCGCAACTGGCGGCGCGCACTTTATTATCGTCGTTTGGGTTGCGGTGACAGTGCACTAAATTGGAACTGTCGGCTTCGTCACGTCAGCTAACGGAGCCGAGCACTCGGAACCTGCCAGTCCGCTCCCGGCCCATTACCACCATTCCCCAAAACCACTGTCCTACATATAACCATATAGGCTAAATTATCAGCCCCAATATTCTGGAGGCTGAGCATATGGACATCGATTCCCTCATCAACGACGTTATCGCGCGAGAGGGCGGTTATGGCGACCACCCTGCCGACAAGGGCGGCCCGACCCGATGGGGCGTAACTCAAGCGGTGGCACGTGCGCATGGTTACGCCGGTGATATGCGACACTTTCCACGCGACGATGCCGTCACCATCTACAAACACATCTATTGGGATGGTCCGGGCTATGCAGCGGTTGCCGCCATCGCCCCGCGCATTGCCGCAGAACTGTTCGATACCGGCATCAATATGGGGCCTCCCGTTGCTACCGGCTTTCTGCAACGCGCCCTCAACGCGCTCAACCGGGAACAGCGCGATTATCCCGACATCGGCATCGACCGCCAGATCGGTCCAAAGACCCTCGCCGCACTCACGGCCTTCATCCGCCTGCGCGGCGGCAACGGCGAACAGGTGCTGCTCAAGGCGATGGAGGCGTTGCAAGGCGAACGCTACCTCACTCTTGCCGAACAGCGTCCCGCAAACGAAGCCTTCCTCTACGGCTGGCTGGCGAACCGAATTGGATAATGCCCGCCACACCC
>JAENVZ010000316.1 GCA_016650315.1 Alphaproteobacteria bacterium
AACTTGGTCGCTTCGACCTTTACAAAGGGTGCGTCGGCGAGCTTGGCGAGGCGGCGGGATATTTCGGTCTTGCCGCACCCTGTGGGACCGATCATCAGGATATTCTTGGGTGTCACTTCATCACGCAGCGCGTCGGGCAGATGCTGCCGCCGCCAGCGGTTGCGTAACGCCACGGCAACGGCTCGCTTGGCGTCCTGCTGGCCGATGATATGTTCATCGAGAGCCGCAACAATGGCTTTGGGGGTCAGGGCGTCGTTCATAGTCTTCCTTATTCGTTCGTCCCGGACAATGGACGTTGATGCGTACGGCGGCTGATGAAATCAGGCCACGCTTTCGAGCGTTTCGATCGTGAGCTGGTCATTGGTATAGACGCATATGTCGGCGGCAACCGCCATAGCCTTGCGCGCCAGCGCTTCGGCATCCGATTCATATTCCATCAGAGCGCGCGCGGCGGCCAGCGCAAAATTACCGCCGGAACCGATCGCGGCAATCCCATCGACAGGCTCCAGCACATCGCCATTGCCAGTGATAATCAAGGTAATGTCCTTGTCCGCCACCGCCATCATGGCTTCCAGATTGCGCAGATATTTGTCGGTGCGCCAATCCTTGGCAAGCTCTACCGCGGCGCGCATCAACTGGCCGCCATGACGTTCCAGCTTGCCCTCAAGCCGTTCGAACAGGGTGAAGGCGTCGGCCGTGGCACCCGCAAACCCACCGATGACCGAACCATCATGCAGGCGACGCACTTTCTTCGCATTGGGTTTCATGACCGTTTGGCCCATGGATACCTGGCCATCGCCAGCGACGATGACTTTACCGTTCTTGCGGACCGACAGGATGGTTGTGCCATGCCAGACCGGCAGGCCATTTCGTTCATTTTCGTTCATGTCCGGCATATGGGATACATGAGCAGCGACTGCAAGACGGCACGGAACAGAGCCTGTCAAGGAAGCTGGATGCGGTAGCTTATAGAAGCGGCAATAGTCCGTAACCGACATCGGAACTGCCGATAACAAGGGATTGTCTAAGAAAATTTAAGGATATATATCCAAAGTTCAACGCCTGTTTAAAAGGGTGATCGGGACGCATGAATCAAAATGGGCCATGCCCGGCTTTATGATGAATCTTCAGTCATGAACGCCGATGAAGAGATACGGGAGTTGCGCACCAGCCGACTGCTGAAGGCGCAGCTTGTGTCTGAGCGTCTGGGGTCAGCCAGCATTGTGATTCGTAATATTTCAGCCAGCGGGCTTGGCGGAAAGTGCGATGAAATATTGATGAAGGGAGAAGATGTCGCGGTTCTCCTCGCCAACATAGGCGCGATCGATGCGACCGTCATCTGGGCGAGGGATGGGGCGTTCGGCCGGCAGTTTCATGAGAAGATAGATCCTGAGAAGGCCCTTGCAGCACCGACCGAGCGGGCGGTGAAGCCCTATGAGGTGCCAAGCTATTTTCGACCCGTCATTTCGACCTATCGGCCCGGATTTAAACGGAAATGAAGTGGCGCGTACGTTAAAGGCCGGGTCACGGTCCTTAGAAAAAGGAGCGTAGCCCGACCTTATCTCGCGCGCGAGATTCCTGACCTGGGGAACCTCCATGCGCTATATAATATTTGGACCTCGTTCGGTTTGTTGTGGGGATGCCACCGAACTTCGTTCCAAATGCGTCCCAAGGACTTTCCCAACCGGCATGTACCAAAAGAAATGGTCGAGGCCATCATAACCATGTGCAAGTCACCAACAGGTTGGCGGATATAATGAAATTTTTGCTATTTTATGCGTAAGACCAAGGTTCATTGAGAATGACGAATAGGGGTGGGTAGCGGACTCTCTCCCCCGTTTGTTTCGAGCGAAGGTTCGAGCCCAGTCGAGAACCGAAGTCGAGAAATTGCACGACCTGCCAAGTTCTCGATACGCCTTCTCGACTTCGCTCGAAGGCTACTCGAACCAAACGGAGTTATGACCAGTATAAGTCATTCATAACGCAACGTGGTATAAATCAGGCTCCGGCTGGCCAAATGGATATGGTCGGGTGGAACAGGGGAGCGCGTTGAACCGTTGGGTCCATAGCCACGAAAGGATTCAGCAATGCAGAATGAACACACAGAAGATCGGCCCAAAAAGGCAGGTGAACTCATGACGCAAGAGGAAGAGTTGGAAGAGGGCCTGATCGAATCGATGGACGCATCCGATCCACCCAGCGTTACCCGCAAGGGTGACGATGGCGCGCCCGCGCCTTCTTCGGGCTATCGAAAGGAAGATTGGGAAGAGGAGGATAAGAAAGGCGAGAACCTGTGATTTTAAACACGTTCATGCTTTGCCATTATCAGCTATAATGATCCTACCGGTCATTTTTATGTTGCGGTGCACAAAAAAATCTGGTCGGATATGAACGTCAGCCGAACTGATCCTTAAGTATTCGGTAACCATATGGGGCGCATGTTCGGTTGTCAGACATGATTATGTCGGAGGCAAGAGCATGGGCATTAGTGCAAGACCTGCGGACGGGGAAGTAACCCTATCGGAAATGCGCGAATTTGCGAGTTTCCCGGCCGGTACGCAGCGTTACATCAGACGGTCCCTGGATGTGGGATTACACCGGCAGGACGCATTGACAATCTGGTCACGCGATATTGTGGAGGCAGCGAGCATCCGTGCGCAATCACGCATGTATGACCGGCTGGATTTCATCAAGTCGCTGGTCCCCGATGATAGCGGACTGGATCAGGTGGAACCGTTCATGGCGCCGCTTGTGACGCTGTCAGCGTTCGACCTGGGTCAGGACAGGCTGGAAACCTTCAGTTCGTACCGTTTCCTGTACGAACGGCTGATCGGGGCGGGCGTGCGGCCTTGGCTGCCCGGTGCATTTTGTGCAGCGGCAAGCCTTCCGCACCTGCATCCCGAAAAGCGGCGTTTGCTGTTGCAGTCGATCAGTGAGGCGGCGGCTACTGCTGCGGGCTGGTCCAACCGCGAACCAAGCTTTTACCCGGAATGGGTGGAAAAGGTCGACACGACCAAACCGGCGAACTGACGCTCCTGTGATCTGAAGCCGCCGGGGAAGGACTTTGGCGGCGACAGGGCAAGGTTTGATCGTGTCTTCCGATGCCCTATTTTAAGCCCATGAATCCACGGGCAAGACCGTGATAGAGTCGTTCCCTGCAGATAGGCTGTGCGCTTTCGCCCGCGATAAGGCCGCGTCTGATCGACCAGCACTTCATGCTCGTGTTCCTGCGGGTGTATCATTGCGTCGATAGCGAAAATACCAGACCTCATGCCCCTTGCGCCGGGCTTTCGCCTCGTAACGAGTTTCAGGCCAGCCACCGGGACGGGTAAGAAAATTCTTTGGACTTTCCACCAGCCAGTCAAGATCGCGGCGCTGATTCATGATCATCATTGCCCAGCGGCAATAGACGGGATGGTCGGTGCCAAAGCGGAATTCGCCGCCCGGTTTCAGTTTTGCAGCAATCATGTCGATGGGGCCGTGGTTCATCATGCGTCTTTTGGCATGACGCGCCTTTGGCCAAGGATCGGGATGGAGCAGATAGACGAAACTCAACGTCCCGTCCGGCACGCGGGTAAGGACGTCCAGCGCATTGCCCATGTGCAGTCGAATATTGGGCAGATGATCGTCACGAATATGCTGCAGGGCACCGACGACTCCGTTCAGGAATGGTTCGCAACCGATAAAGCCGTGATCGGGGAGGAGGTCAGCCCGGTAAGCGAGATGTTCGCCCGACCCAAAGCCGATTTCGAAATGCAGCGGGCGATCGTCGCCGAACAGCGTATGCGCGGTAATCGGACCGTCTTCGGGGACTTCGATTTGCGGCAGCAGCTCTTCAAGCAATTGCGCCTGGCCGGTGCGCAGCTTGTGACCCTGGCGGCGGCCATAGAGGCGATTTAATGTAACAGGATCGGACATGCCCGCCTGCTAGCGCAAAGGGGGAGGGAAGGGCTAGGGAGTTTTACATCTTTCTGCCCATCACACCGCTGACCATCCAATGATGAGCCGGTCAGAAGGCCTGTTTCAGCGCATCGACCAGATCGGTCTTTTCCCAGGTGAAGAAATCGCCATTCGCCACGCGTCCAAAATGACCATAGGCAGCGGTCGGTTGATAGATCGGCTTGTTGAGCGACAAGTGCGTGCGGATACCGCGCGGGGTCAGGCGAACGAGCTGCGGCAGCACTGCCTCGATCCGCGCCTCATCGACCGTGCCGGTGCCATGGGTGTTGACATAGAGCGACAATGGCTCGGCAATGCCGATGGCGTAAGAGAGTTGAATGGTGCAACGCTGGGCAAGGCCCGCCGCAACCACGTTCTTTGCCAGATAGCGGCTGACATACGCGGCGGAACGATCGACCTTGGTCGGGTCCTTGCCGGAAAATGCACCGCCGCCGTGGGGCGCAGCGCCGCCATAGGTGTCAACGATGATCTTGCGACCGGTAAGGCCGGCGTCACCGTCCGGTCCCCCGATTTCGAACAGACCGGTGGGGTTTATGTAGATGCTTTCATCTGTGGGCAGCCAGCCTTCGGGCAGAAGGTCCGCCATGACGCCCAAGGCATAATCCCGCAATCTCGCCTGGCCTTCGCTATTGCTGAGCGCGGCGCTGTGCTGGGTGGAAACGACGAGCGCCGTTGCGCGGACGGGCTTGCCATTTTCAAAGGCCAGCGTCACCTGACTCTTGGCATCAGGTTCCAGGAAATCGACAACCTTGTTGTGGCGGTCGGACGCCATCTTTTCCAAAATCTTGTGCGAATAATAGAGCGTTGCCGGCATCAGGCCGGGGGTTTCGTCACAGGCATATCCGAACATGATGCCCTGATCGCCCGCGCCTTCATCCTTGTTGCCGCTGGCATCGACGCCCTGCGCGATATGCGCCGACTGGCCGTGGAGGTTATTCTCGAAGCGGAAGGTCTCCCAATGGAAGCCGTCCTGCTCATAGCCAATCTTCTTGACCGTCGCGCGGACGGTCGCTTCGATTTCCTCGAGCGCGCCGTCGGCCCACCGGCCATCTTCATACACGCCCTTGCAGCGAATCTCGCCCGCAAGCACCACCAATTGGGTCGTGGTCAGCGTTTCGCAGGCGATGCGCGCTTCGGGATCCTTGCCCAGGAACAGGTCGACGATGGCGTCGCTGATCTGGTCGGAGACCTTGTCGGGATGGCCTTCGGACACGCTTTCGGAGGTGAAGAGATAGGAGCTGCGCATGAGCGGCACTGGGTCCTTGTATAGGGAATCACTGAGGAATGAGGATATAAAGATATCCTTATGTGTGCCTGTAGCGAGGCCGGCGAGACAGTGCAATCGCCGCGAACAGGAGCAGGAAGCCGAGGGCCAGCGGGATGATGTTGCCAGCCCGCGCAAACGGCGTCGGTTGGGCCGCCGGCGGCGGCAGGTCGGCGTCGATCAGCCCGGCGGTGGCGGGCGGGATTGACCGAAGCAGGCGGCCGCGCGCATCGATCAGCGCGCTGATCCCGGTTGGGGTCGAGCGGATCACCGGAATGCCTTCCTCGGCGGCGCGAAGCCGCGCCTGGGCGAGATGCTGCGGCGGACCCCACGCGCCGAACCAGGCGTCGTTCGACGGATTGAAGATGAATGTCGGGCGGTGAGCGCGATCGACCACCTGGCCCGAGAAGATGATCTCGTAACAGATTTGAAGGCCCATTAGCCCGCCACCGGGTAGCGCGAGCGAGCGCGGCCCCGGGCCATCAGCGAAATCGAGATCGCCCGGCGCGAGCCGCGACAGGCCGATCGCCGACAGGATCGGCCGCATCGGCAGATATTCGCCGTAGGGGACGAGGTGGGCCTTGTCATAACGTCCAAAGGAGCGGCCGTTGTGGTCGAACAAGAACACGCTGTTGGTCGCGCCACTGACGCTTTGCCCGTCGCGCGAATTGAGGCCGAGCCCGCCAGTGACGAGGAGCGTGCCGGGGGCGAGGCTGCGTACCGCGCGGGCGCGTTCGGCGGCGATGAACGGGGCGCCGCCGCTGCGCTCATCGCTGAGCGGCTCGGTCACCGCGGCTTCGGGCCAGAACAGGATGCCGGGCGGGCCGAGGTCGCGATTATACGGGCGCCGTGACAGGCTGGCGAGCCGCGCGGCGGCGATCGCGTCAAACCCGTCGCGCCACTTGTCGGCCTGGCCGATATTGGGCTGGACGATGCGGATGCGCGTCTTACTGCCGCCGATTGTGTCGGGATCGCTTCATCCCGGAAGCGCGAGCACCACCACAAGGATCGCGGCGAACGCCGCTGGTGCGCGCCACGCGCGTTGCCATGCCAGCCACAGCATGCCGCCGGCGAGCACGACCAGCATCGACAGGCCATAGGTGCCAATCGTGGCCGAGACCTCACGCCACGGGGTGTCGATCAACGTCACCCCGACCGGGTTCCACGCAAAGCCGGTGAACATGGTTCCGCGGAGCCATTCGCAGATCGCCCAGCCGCCAGCCAGCGCGAGGACCAGGGCGATCTTGCGCTCGCGTCCGAAGCGCCACGCGAGGCCCACGCCAAGCATCGGATAGAATGCGAGATAAAGCGACAGCAGCACCACCGCCATCCAGCCGAGCCACGCCGGCATCGCCGCCTGGAAGGTGAAAGCGGTCGCGATCCAGTTGAGCCCGACGCAAAACTGGCCGACCGAAAAGCCCCAGCCGATGAGCAGCGCGCGCCTCAGGCTCGGCGCGCGGGCGATCAGTTCGCACAAGGCGGCGAAGGCGAGCGGCATCAGCGGCCACCAGCCGAGCGGTTGAAACGCGAAAGCGGACAGGGCGCCGAGGACAAGCGCGATCAGGAAATGCATGGCGCCTTGGCTAGCGGCTCGCGACCTTGGGGGGAAGCGGCTGTGGCGTCACCGCAGTCACGCGCCACACTTTGCCGCCGACGTCGTCGGCCACCAGCAGGCTGCCGTCGCGGGCGATCGTCACGCCGACCGGGCGGCCGTAAGCGACGTCCTTGACGCGAAATCCGGTCAGCACTTCGACTGGCTTGCCCGACGGCTGCGCGCCCGCGAACGGCACGAAGATCACGCGATAGCCCGAGGCCGGCTTGCGGTTCCACGACCCGTGCTGGCCGACGAACGCGCCTTGCGCGAACTGCGGCCCAAGCGCGGCACCCGCGCTGAAGGTCAGCCCGAGCGAGGCGGTGTGCGGCCCGAGCGCATAATCGGGGGCGATCGCCTTGGCGACCAGCTCGGGGTTGGCGGGCTTGGGCCGGGTATCGACATGCTGGCCATAGTAGCT
>JAENVZ010000317.1 GCA_016650315.1 Alphaproteobacteria bacterium
CGTTCATTGGCCCTGATGGACGGACGACAGGTGACCAGTTTTGCGCTGGAAAAATCCAAGGGATCATCCGACGTCACAGTCTTCGACCACGCGGTCCAAGAACTGGGCAAGCTTGAAAAAGAAAATCCAAAGGTTCATTTCAGGCAGCTTTTTACCAGCGTCGATTATACCAAAGGGCAATATCACAGCGCCATGGCGGCGATGATCGAGGGGGCGATCCTGGCAGTCATCGTCGTGTTCCTGTTCCTGCGCGACTGGCGCGCAACCGTCATTTCCGCGCTGGCGATCCCGCTGTCAGCGATTCCCACCTTCTGGTTCATGGACATGATGGACTTTACACTGAACGGGATCAGCCTGCTGGCGCTGAGTCTGGTGGCCGGCGTATTGGTCGATGACGCGATCGTGGAGATCGAGAATATCGTCCGGCACATGCGCATGGGCAAATCGGCCTATCAGGCATCTATCGATGCCGCCGACGAGATTGGCCTTGCCGTGCTGGCGACGACCATGGCGATCGTTGCGGTTTTCCTGCCGGTTGCACTGATGCCGGGTATTTCGGGGCAATTCTTCATCCAGTTCGGCATGACCGTTGTTGTCGCGGTGCTGCTCAGCCTTGCAGTTGCGCGGACGATTACGCCGATGGTCGCGGCGTATTTCCTGAAAGCCAAGGGACATGCCAGCCATGGCGAGGGTCCGTTGATGGACCGTTATATCGAAATTCTCCGCTGGACGCTGCATAACCGCTGGAAAACGGTACTGCTGGGCGGCGGCGGCGCGTTGGCGGCGACGATTCTGGCCTTCTACACCCTGCCCTTCCAGTTCCAGCCGAGCATCGATACCGATTACAGTCAGGTCAAAATTGAAATGGTGCCGGGCAGCACATTGGAACAAACAAGCCAGGTGACGCAACAGGTCGCCGATGTGCTGGGCAAGTCCATTACCGTTGACGCCGCATTCTCCTCTGTCCAGCCCGCAGAGGCGACCATCTACCTGACGCTGAAGAAGGATCGCAAGCAATCCAGCGTTGAGTGGGAACGCGAGATGGCGCCCAAGCTGCTCAACGTCGCTGACGCTCGTGTCAACTTTAAATCGCAATCCGGCGGCGATTTCAGCGGGCGCGACATCACGATCATGCTGGGTGCCGATGATGCGGAACTTTTGGACCGGACGGCGCAGCAACTGGTCAAGGAAATGGGGGGCGTGAAGGAAATTCGCGCGCCACGCCTCGACGGCGATTTGCAACGACCGGAAATCCTGATCCGTCCGCATATGGATTTGGCCGCTGACCTAGGCGTAACGACGGCTGCGCTGAGTCAGGCCATCCGCATCGCCACGATCGGCGACATCGATCAAAACAGCGCCAAATTCTCCTTGTCCGACCGGCAAATCCCCATTCGTGTGTCGATAGCCGAGGAAAGTCGAAAGAATCTGGCAAATATCCAGAATCTCCCTGTGCCTACATCGTCGGGTGGGTCCGTACCCCTGAAAGCTGTAGCCGACGTGGAATTCGGGGCAGGTCCCACCGAAATCCGCCGCTATAATCAGGTCCGGCGCGTTGTCGTCGGCGTCGACCTTGCCCCCGGCGTGGTGAACAGTGAGGCGATGACCCAGATCAACGCGCTGCCGGTTCTCAAAAACTTGCCCCAGAGTATTCGCAGGATTGAAATTGGCGATGCCAAATGGCAGGCGGAACTGATCCAGAACTTTGTCACCGCCGTGGTTTCAGGCATATTGCTGGTCTTTGCGGTGCTGGTCCTGCTCTACAAGCGAATATTGCCGCCGTTCGTGAACCTTGGCTCACTCATGCTTGCGCCACTGGGCGGAGCGCTGGCGCTTCATCTCACTGGGCAACCGATTTCGATGCCCGTGCTCATCGGCCTGTTGATGCTGTTGGGCATTGTGCAGAAAAACTCAATCCTGCTGGTCGATTTCTCGCTGGAGGAGATGGGCAAGGGCGTCGCCAAATTCGATGCTATCGTCGATGCCGGTCACAAGCGCGCCCAGCCCATCGTCATGACCACGGTTGCGATGGTGGCGGGGATGATTCCCACTGCAATCTCGCTGACAGGCGATAGCGCATGGCGCGCACCGATGGGCATTACGGTGATCGGGGGGCTGCTGCTGTCGACTCTGCTCACGCTGCTGATCGTGCCCGCGAGCTTCAGTCTTGCGATCGAGATCGAAGAATGGATCGGCCCGCATTTGCGCAAGCGGCTATTGACGTTCAAGCCGGGCGACGATCAGCCGTCAGCCGGAACCACACAACCTGCCGAGTGAGTATGAAAGCCATTCCGGGTGGGTCGGACCACCCAACCCGGAAATCGCCAGCGCCCGATTACCGTGCAATCCCGCCTGCCGCCAACACCGCCAGCGTGACAAGTTCCGAAGCGGTAGAACCCATGGTGGCGATCTGAACCGGCTTTTCCATGCCAACCAGCATGGGGCCGATGATTGCATCGCCGCCCAGTTCACGCAGCAGCTTGGCCGAAAGATTCGCTGATTGCAGGCCGGGCATGACCAACACATTGGCGGGTCCTGACAGACGGCTGAAGGGATATTTCTTCATCACATTGGGGTTAAGCGCCGCATCAGGCGCCATTTCACCCTCATATTCGAAACTGACGCCCCGGTCGTCGAGCAGAGCGACGGCTTCGCGGATATTGTCGAGCCACTGACCCGCCGGATTGCCGAAGGTCGAATAGGACAGGAAGGCAACGCGCGGTTCATGCCCCATGCGTCGCGCCACCGCAGCAGTTCCCTCGGCAATGTCGGCCAGTTCTGCCGAACTGGGTCGCTCATGCACCGTGGTGTCGGCCATGAACACGGTATGCGCCTGACCAACAAGGACATGGATACCAAAGGATGTCTGCCCTTCCCGAGGGTCCAGCACTTTGCGGATTTCACGCATCGACTGGGCATAGGTACGGGTAACGCCGGTGATCATCACATCGGCTTCGTCAAGTTGCAGCAGCAGCGCGCCGAAGATGTTACGATCCCGGTTGACCATCCGCTCGCAATCGCGCCGCAGGAAACCACGGCGCTGCAATCGCGCATAGAGCATATCGACCATCTTGGGCACCAGCGGCGAATTAACGCTGTTATGCACCTCAAAGCTCTGTGGATCGGATACGCCCAGCGCCGCGAGTCGGTCATAGACGTCATTGCGCCCGACCAGCACCGGCACGCCA
>JAENVZ010000318.1 GCA_016650315.1 Alphaproteobacteria bacterium
CAAAGGCCTGACCGAAGATCAGCGCGTCGCGGATATTGGCAATGTCCTCACCCTTTTTCAGCAGGTCGAAATACCAATTGCCGTCCGCCGTATCTCCATAGAGCACGGCGCCCACGACCCGGTCTTCCTTCACGATGACGCGCTTGTAAATGCCGCGCGTGGCGTCGCGCAGGACAATGTCTTCGCACCCTTCACCGCCGGAAAAATCGCCTGCGGAAAAGACGTCGATCCCGGATACCTTGAGCTTGGTTGAAGTGACCGAGCCGTTGTAGCCCGTGGGGCCGGTGGTGAGGCCATCGGCCAGCGCCCGGCACATTTCCCAAAGTGGCGCGACCAGACCGTAAACCTGACCATTATGTTCGACACATTCACCGACCGCCAGCACATCGGGGTCGGACGTGACCATATGGTCATCGACATGGATGCCGCGTCCAATAGCAAGGCCCGCGTCTTTCGCCAGTGTCGTGTTGGGCCGGATGCCGACCGCCATTACCACGATGTCGGCGGGAATTTCGCGCCCATCCTTCAGGCGGACACCCTCAACCTTGCCCTCGCCGCAGATTTCCTGAGTGTTTGCTTCGGTCAGGATCTCTTGACCGCGCCCTTCCAGCGCGCTCTTGAGCAGCCAGCCCGCCGCCTCGTCCAATTGCCGCTCCATCAGCGTCGGCATCAGGTGGATGACCGTGACCTTCATGCCGCGCAGCGACAGGCCGTGCGCCGCTTCCAGCCCCAGCAGGCCGCCGCCGATCACGACGGCATTGCCACCATTTTCTGCTGCAGCCAACATCTTGTCGACATCATCAAGGTCGCGGAAGGTTACGACACCGGGCAGATCCTTTCCGGGAACCGGAATGATGAAAGGATCCGACCCGGTGCCGATCAGAAGCTTGTCATAGCCGACAGTGCGACCCGACCGCGCCATGATACGCTTCTTGTCCCTGTCGATGGCGATCACGGGATCGCCAGCTATCAATTTTATACCGTTATCGTCGTACCATGCCTGATCGTTGATGATGATTTCATCAAAGCTCTTTTCCCCCGCCAGCACCGGGGAGAGCATGATACGGTTGTAGTTGACCCTTGGCTCCGCACCGAAAATGGTGATGCGGTAGCGGCCCGGATCACGGGCGAGGATTTCTTCCACCGCCCGGCATCCCGCCATGCCATTGCCGATAACGACCAGATGTTCACGCGGATCGTCCGCGCCATCTGCGATATCATTCACGTCAACAAGGGTCACACCCACTTCAATTGCTCCTTAGAATGTCCAGCCGAGCTGAAGCCAAAACTTCTCTGTATCGACGGAAAATGCATCGGCGTCATAATTGGCGTATTTAACAAGAACGGCGGTCTTCAGTATCTTGAAGCCGATCTGCGCGTCCCATTCCTGACCGTAATCGACATTGCCGAAATCGCTTTCGAACTTATGCCAGGTCACCGATGCCATAAGTCCCGGAATGGCCTTCACTGACGAGAACTTCTTCGACAGGCTGAAATTCAGATCCTGGATACCGTTGGCCGGTGTCACCAGGAACAGGTCGGCCCAGCCCTGGAACTTGTGCAACGTTGCAAGCGGTGTCTGGAAGGCAAAGACACCATCGTCCGAACCCAGCACTTCATAATTGCCGTTCAGGCTGAAACCCGCAACATCAAGGGTTGCGTCCGCCATATAATAGTCGGCCTTATAATCGACCGTGCTGTTATTATAGTCGGACTGGGTGGCATAGCTTGCCACCAGACTCAGCTTCGCCTTTTTGGTCAGAGCAAAGGCGGCCGTGGCGCGCCCGCCATAGGTCTGGCTGGAAAACTGGAAACGGCCCGGTTCATCCTGATCGACCAGGAAAGCAAAGCCCTTTACCACGGCGGGACCAACCTTGGCGCCTGCCGTCACAAAGACATTATCGCCGGAAAAGGCCTGACGCGTACCAGCATCGATGCCGAAAATGGTGCGATCCGACCAGGCATAGGTCGCATCGATCATGACCGGGCCGATCGTGCTTTCCACGCGTGCGGCGTCGAAGGTCTGCTCATTCTGGCGCCAGCCGACCGATCCGACAAAGCGCTGGTCGTCCAGATTGATGCGCTGACGCCCAGCAGTAATGGTCGTGCCCTTGATGCCCTTGAATTTCAGGAATGCCTGATTTAGCTCGATATTTTCCGGGTCAGCGACGGTCGAAAAGGTGGTCTTGCCATTGGTCGTGCTGTTATAGTCCTCGTTCACTGCCAGCGTCCCTTCAGCCTCGGCAAAGAGCGAGAAGCCGGCAGGCAGGCCCAGTTCGATTCCTGCGCGCAAACGTGCGGTTACCGCATCGGCGTTCTGGAGCGCATTGTCCTGGTCAACACTTTCATAACGCAGGCGCGCGTCATAGCTTGGTGTCAGCGTCACACCGTTCCCGATTGGGATCGGTTTGCCTGCAATGGCAGGCGTTGTCGTCAGAGCGAGAAATGCGGTACCCAATAAATATTTTTTCACGGTTTTTCCTCCACTGATGGTGTATTTTCCCCACCTTTCAGCAGCATCCCCTCTTAAAGATTCAGGCGGCATCCGCGTGCGCGCCATGTTCATAGTCGGCGAGGAACTGAAGGACCTCTTCGCGGTAGCCATAGAATTTCGGATGTTCGAGCAACGCCTTGCGGTCGCGCGGGCGCGGCAGGTCAACGTCCAGTATCTTGCCGATGGTGGCGTTCGGGCCGTTGGTCATCATCACGACGCGGTCGGCGAGCAGGATCGCCTCATCGACGTCATGGGTAACGCAGATGGCCGTGACCTTGGTGCGTTCCCACACCTCCATCAACACATCCTGCAAATCCCAGCGTGTCAGGCTGTCGAGCATACCAAAAGGCTCGTCGAGCAGCAGCAGTTTGGGGCTGAGCGCAAAGGCGCGGGCAATGCCTACCCGTTGCCGCATACCGTTCGACATGTCAGCGGCTAGCTTGTCCATCGCATCGCCAAGGCCGACGCGCTGCAGATAATATTCAACGATGTCACACCGTTCGGCCTTGCTGGCATGGGGATAAACCCGCTCCACGCCTACCGATACATTTTGCCGGGCGGTCAGCCAAGGCATCAGTGAGGGCGACTGGAACACCACCGCTTTGTCAGGACCGGCGATGTCAATTTCATGGCCATCGAGGACAATGCCGCCATCGCTGATGGCGTTCAGACCCGCTGCCATGGTCAGCGCGGTCGATTTGCCGCAGCCGGAATGGCCGATCAACGACACGAAATCGCCCTTGTTCATCAGCAGATTGAAATTTTCGAGAACGGTGAGCGGCCCCTTGGGCGTCGGATATATCTTCTTCAGGTTGAAGAATTCCAGATACCGGCGGCTCATATTGGTTACCGCTGCGTCCTGATAGGCCTTGGGCGGGGCGAGCAGGTTGATCGGCGTCAGGTCGGGCAGTTGCCCGTCATTTTCCGCCGCAGCGGCCTTTTGTCCTTCATTGAGCGCGCCAAGATAGCCCGCAATCTGATTGCGCAGCGCCTTGAACGCCTCGTCATGGTTCATTGCTGTCCGGTCGCGCGGGCGAGCGATGGCAACGTCATAGATGCGGCCAATTTTCGCCGAGGGAGCAGGTTCCAGCACCGCGACCCGGTCGGCGAGCAGCAGCGCCTCGTCTACGTCATTGGTAATAAGGATGATGGTCCGCTTTTCCTGCTCGCGGATTCGGTCGATTTCCTTTTGCAGCTTGGCGCGGGTGAGGGCGTCGAGGGCAGAAAGCGGCTCATCCAGCAACAAGATTTCCGGCTTCATCGCCAGCGCCCGGGCCACAGCCACCCGTTGCCGCATCCCACCGGAAAGCTGCGCGGGCTTGCGGTCCATGGCATGGGACAGACCGACCAGATCAATTGTCGATTTGACCATTGTGTCGCGCGCGGCCTTGTCCAGCCCCTTGTGAACGGCATCAACGGCAAGGCGCACATTGCCTTCCACTGTCAGCCAGGGGAAAAGCGAATAGCTCTGGAAAACCAGGCCGCGATCCGATCCAGTTCCTTTGCTGACTTCGCCCTTGATGATGACTTCGCCTTCATCGGGTTCGATAAGGCCCGCGATGGTCGAAATCAGTGTCGTTTTGCCCGAACCCGAAAAGCCCAGAATGGCAATGAATTCTCCTTCGGCGACGTCAAGGTCGATGCCTTTGAGCACTTGCGTTCGCACACCGGTTCCATCGACATAGGCCTTTGAAATGTTGCGCAAGGAAAGGATGGGCTGGGTCATGTTCCGTCCCTCAGATAGCGTGGTTGCGGCTGGCGAGTGATTGCAGCGCGCCCATGATGCGGTCGAGCATGAAGCCGATAAGTCCAATGACGATCACGGCGAACATGATGCGGGAGAGCGACTGGCTGGACCCATTCTGGAACTCATCCCAGACGAATTTGCCAAGGCCAGGGTTCTGCGCCAGCATTTCAGCGGCGATCAGCACCATCCAACCCACACCCAGGGACAGGCGCATGCCGGTGAAGATATAGGGCAGCGCGCTTGGTATCACGAGCTTCGTCAGTTGCTGGAACCATGTCAGGCGTAACACGCGGCCGACATTGAGCAGATCCTTGTCGATGGAAGCCGCCCCGATCGCCGTGTTGATCAGCGTTGACCAGAGGGAGCACAGCATCACCACGATAGCGGAAATTACGAAGCTTTTCGGTAACATAGGATCGGGACCGGCCATCGTTGCGGAAATGACCATGGTCACAATCGGCAGCCAGGCCAGTGGGCTGACGGGCTTGAAAATCTGAACCAGTGGATTGATCGCGGCATTGACCCGCTTTGAAAGTCCACAGACAAGACCAAGCGGTACTGCAAACATGCTGGCGAGAATGAAGCCCAGCGCTACAGTCTTCAGTGACGTTAGAATCTGGTCAAGAAAGGTTGGCGCCCCGGCATAGGTAAAATCCTGCGCTTCAGCTCCGCGTCCCGTCGCTTCCAGCGATGCGTTGCGGGCGTCCTGTGCTGTATAGAATGCTGTCTTGGCTTCAGCCGTGGCCTGATATTCGTCATAAAGCGCCACTCCCTGCTCTGCGACCTCAACAGGGCCAGGGAGCGCGCCGAGCGATGTATCGACTTGTGGCGCGAGCACCGCCCAGAGTGCAAGGAAGGCGAAGATACCAACGAGTGGCCAGACCAGTCCTTTTGCAAATTTCGAGACATCTTTGGGTTCGGGGACAATGCGGGTGAGCAGGGCTTTGAGACCCTTCATCGCGGCTCCTTCTGGAGAAGCCCCTTTTGAGAGCTTCTCCAGCGCCATGGGAGCGGCGTTCGGGGTATCGTTTGCGGCGGCGGGCGCGGTGTTCGCTTCTGTCTCCCCGCCGGTTGTCCGCAAAATCGCTACGTTGCTCATCGCATTGTCTCCGTTACTCATTCATTCGTACTCATTCAGCATTCTTGCTTAGTTGGATTTGACGCCAGCGGCGGTGACTGTGGCCTTGCCCTTCAACCCGATCGGAAATTGGGTCAGATAGGCATTGGGCTTCTTCCCGTCGAATATTTTGCCGTCGATGAAGCCGCTCTGTGGTGCCTTGAAACCATCGGTTTCGGGCAGGCTGGCCGCCGGGATCACACCCTTGTCGACCAGACCCTTTGCCGCCGCCATGTAGAGGTCGGGGCGATAGACGGCCTTGGCGGTGTCAAAATACCACTGGTCGGTCTTTTCTTCGGCAACCTGGCCCCAACGACGCATCTGCGTCAGGTACCAGATGGCATCCGAATAGAAGGGGTAGCCGGCATAATCGCGGAAGAAGATGTTGAATTCCGGCGCTGGGCGGGTGTCGCCAGGACCAAAAGTGAACTTGCCAGTCATCGACGCCGCAATAACCTTTTCGTCGGCCCCGACATAATTGGGTTGCGACAGGATCTTCACTGCTTCGGCGCGATTCTTGCCATTGTCTGCGTCAAGCCACTGCTGCGCCTTGATGACTGCACGGAGCAGGGCGGCGGTGGTCTGCGGATATTTCTCGGCGAAATCCTTGCGCAAGCCCAGGACCTTTTCCGGGTTCAGGTGCCAGATTTCCTCGTCAGTGATAACAGGAACGCCGATTTTCTTCTGCACGGCGGCCTGATTCCACGGCTCACCTACGCAATAGCCTTCGATCGTGCCGGCTTCCAGCGTCGCAGGCATCTGCGGCGGCGGCGTTACGGACAACTGCACCTCGGCATCGACCAGACCCGACACATCGCCCGGTGTATAATAGCCCGGATTAAGTCCGCCCGCCGCAAGCCAGTAGCGCAGTTCGTAGTTATGCGTCGAAACCGGGAAAACCATACCCATCTTGAAGGGCTTGCCCTGCTTGTTGAAGCTTTCGACCACCGGCTTCAGCGCGGAAGCGGAAATCGGGTGTACGGGCTTGCCGTCCGGACCTTTGGGCAGGCTTGGTTCGATCATTGCCCAAACCTTGTTGGATAGCGTGATCGCGTTGCCATTGAGGTCGAGGCTGAGCGGTGCGAG
>JAENVZ010000319.1 GCA_016650315.1 Alphaproteobacteria bacterium
CCCCACACTTCCGCCCCGACCTTGGACGCAATCGCCTCGTCCGCGACAATTTCGGCGCGATGTTCATTGAGCGACACATAAATCAGTATCCCCGTGCGGCCTATGGTGCGCCGTTCAGCGCCCACCATGAAATAAGCTATCGCCCTGCGGCGCACCCGGCGGGCCTTGGTCCTTTTCGGCGTGATCGCCATCCGCAGCGGCCTGATCGCCAACAGATAGCGCATGGCCAGAAAGACAGCGATCATCAGGCCAAGCAGAACCGTCAGCGTCAGCCCTGCGGGAATATCCCGCTCCCAGCCGCCACCCAGCAGGATATGCAAGCCGCCCATGAACCATGCGGGAAACATCGCAACCGCCGACAGGCACAGGAAACTGGCCGCAATTGCCCAGTGCAACCCCGCATCGTGATAGCTGTCGGACTGATCTGTAACGATAGTGACGATTTCGCCATCGGTTAGCTTTTCAGCGCGCCCGACGGCCGCCGTAACTTCGGCATGGTCCTCTGCCGTCAGCCGGTTTATCTTGCGCATTACCATCCCCCTGATGCTCCACCGCCGCCAAAGCTGCCGCCGCCGCCGGAAAAGCCCCCGCCGCTGCTTCCGCCGCCAAAGCCGCCACCAAGGCCCGGACCCCAGATCGCCACCGGACCACGCCCATTCCGGTATCGTCGACCGCCAAAGGCTCCTCCCAGCATGGTCGGAAGAACGAAGAACAGCAGGATGAACCCCCAGAATATCAGCATGAAGCCATTGCCGGAACTCTGCGATTTTTTGGCCTGCTGCTCCGCAGCCAATGCCTGCGCGCGCGCCTCATCGGGGGGCAGGGCCAGCAGCTTGCCGATCGCGCTGATGCCCGCCACAATGCCACCGGGATAATCGTTCGCCTTGAACCGCGGAAGAATGTCGCGCTGGATGATGATGCTCGACATCGCATCGGTCAATATGCCCTCAAGACCATAGCCGACCTCGATCCGCACCTTGCGGTCATTGGGCGCGACGATCAGCAGCGCGCCGTTGTTCTTGTCCTTCTGCCCGATCCCCCAGGTGCGGCCAAGCTGGTAGCCATAATCGGCAATATCATAGCCCTGCAGGTCCGGCAGGGTGGCGACAACCACCTGCCGCCCGCTTTGGTCCTCAATCGCCTTCAGCTCAGCGGTAAGCGCCTGTTCCTGCGCTGGATTGAGCAGCTTCGCGTTATCAACGACGCGCCCGGTCAGCTTGGGGAAGGTTTGGGCATGGGCTGCGGCAATGGTGAGGAGAAGGACCAATAACATGATCGCAATCGTCACCCCGGACTTGATCCGGGGTCCAGGGTCAAACAGAAATGCGCCTGCGATCCTGGATTCCGGCCTTCGTCGGAATGACGGAAACGGGGAAGATCGCATCACCCCCCGAAATCCACTTTCGGGGCTTCGTTCGCGCCCGCCGTGGTCGCTGCGAACGGCGTCATCGGTTTGGCGCCGTGGACCAGCTTTGCGCCGATCATTTCGGGGAATGTGCGGATACGGGTGTTATAGTCGCGCACCGCCTCATTATAATCGCGCCGGGCGACCGCGATGCGGTTTTCGGTCCCTTCAAGCTGGCTTTGCAGCGCCAGGAAATTCTCGTTGGACTTGAGGTTGGGATAGGCTTCCACCGATACCAACAACCGGCCAAGCGACTGGCCAAGTTCATTTTGCGCCGACTGGAACGCCGCCATCTTTTGCGGGTTCTGCAGGTCGTTAGCACTGACCTGTACCGATGTGGCCTTGGCGCGCGCTTCCGTCACCCTGGTCAACGTATCTTGTTCCTGTTTGGCATAGCCCTTCACCACCGAAACCAGATTGGGGACCAGATCCGCCCGCCGCTGATACTGGTTTTGCACGTCGGCCCATTTCGCCTTCACGGTTTCTTCTGCCGCCGGGATGCTGTTGATGCCGCACGCGGACAACGAAACCACCGCGACGGGCGCAAGCAGGGCATAGGAAAAACGGCTGTTGGTCATTGCATACTCCGAATGGAAATGTTGCGGCTTGGTCCAATGGCTGCAAAATAGGGTGTTGATTGCCGGTTCGCAACAATCATGCTGTTATATAATTATATGACACCTGCATAATATAGAGGGAGACCGACCGATGCTGGCCGAATTTCGTAATTTCATCGCCAAGGGCAATGTTCTTGACCTTGCCGTTGCTGTCATCATTGGCGCGGCTTTTGCGACCATCACCAAATCGCTGACTGACGATATCATCATGCCCATCGTGGGCTTTCTGTTCGGCGGCGTCGATTTTTCCAGTCATTTCATCATATTGGGCGAAATCCCCACCGATTTCAACGGATCGCCCGCAAACTATGCCGACATGAAGGCGGCGGGCGTTGCCTTACTGGGATGGGGTGAGTTCCTGACCGTTATCATCAATTTCATGATCCTCGCCTTCATCATTTTCCTGATCGTGCGTCAGGCGAGCAAATTCGCAAAGGCCGAAGACGCCCCTGCCGCGCCCGCGCCGGACCCCGAAGACGTCGTTCTGTTGCGTGAAATCCGCGATCTGTTGAAGAAATAACAGTTCCCGCCCGGCGGTCACTTTTCATTCAGCAAACATCGCCTATATAGGTTGGTGCCGGACGTGTCCGGATATGGCGATAAATGACGTCGTGTAATAGGCGCAGCGGACCCGGGGGCAGTACCCGGCGGCTCCACCAGAAAGGGCTTTACCCATAGCAAAGCCCATCCTGACGGGGCCGAACCAGGATCGACGTGTGTTGAAAGACGATACTCTTTGCCCGGCCCGAGTAAGCCGTAAAACTGTTCAAAACCTACAAGTGCCAACGATAATGAGGCTCTTGCTCTTGCTGCGTAATTGATGGGCTAACGCCCTGACATTACACAAAAAGAACGCGGTTGGACCTACCGGGCAACAGAAATGGATTCCAGCGGTTTGGGGAGCGCCGGGCAACAGAAGCTCCCTACTTTCCTAGTCCTCAACCCATTCCTTCCGGCCAATGCCCTGCGCGTACAGCAGCACGCTCAAATCGCCATGAACGATTTCCGCGTCGGCGGCATCCCGCGCCTTTTGCTTGGCGTGATAGGCAACGCCAAGGCCCGCCCCTTCGATCATCAATATGTCGTTGGCGCCATCGCCGACCGCCATGGTGAATTCCCGCGCGATGCCATGGCCCGCAATCGCATTTTCCAGTTCATCACGCTTGGTCTGCGCATCGACGATCGGCAGCCGGACCGTGCCGGTCAGGCGCGAATCCTCAATCTCCAGCACATTCGCAACAACCCGGCCAAAGCCGATGTCCTGCGCCACAGGCTCGGCAAACCGGGTAAAGCCGCCCGACACAAGCACGGTCTTTGCCCCGCGCGCCGCCATGGTACGCACCAGCGCTTTCGCCCCCGGCATGATTCGCACCCGTTCGGCGCGGCACAGGTCGATAACCTTGTCCTCCATGCCCTTGAGCAGCGCGACACGGCTGCGCAACGCCTCGGCAAAATCGAGTTCGCCGCGCATGGCCCGTTCGGTGACTCCCGCAATCTGCGCTTTGATACCCGCATAATCGGCCAGCTCATCAATGCATTCGACGGTAATCATGGTCGAATCCATATCGGCCACCAGCAACTTCTTTTCGCGCGACATCAGCGGCTGGACGATCGCGTCGATCCCGTCCGCCATGATCTGCAACACCGTGCGCGCCTCTGCGGGGTTGGCTACGAACATCAGGTCGGTCGCTTTGCCGGGGTCAATGTCCCGCACCTCGCCCGGTTCGCAGCCCGCAGCGGCCAGCCGGTCGCGCGCGGCGGAAATATCCCCCTGCCGCAAAACATTTCTTGCCACTATGGTCGCAACGAACATGAGCAGTCCCGAATTCCTTTCCCGCCAGAATCAGCACGCCCATGGCCGCCCGGCTGTCGCGCTTATTGCCGGACCGACCGCCAGCGGCAAGAGCGCTTTGGCGCTGGCGCTGGCAAAGCGACAGGACGCGGTCATCATCAATGCCGATGCAAGTCAGGTTTATGCCGACCTCGCCATCCTGTCGGCGCGGCCCTCGACAGAGGAAATGACTACGGCTCCGCACCGGTTGTTCGGTACAATCGATGGCGCGGAAATCTGCTCGGCTGCGCGCTGGGCAACGGACGCGAAACGAGAGATCGAGGTTGCGCTTGAGGCTGGGCAATTGCCGGTGCTGGTGGGTGGCACCGGCCTTTATATCCGAACGTTGCTGGACGGGATTGCGCCGGTGCCGGAGATTGCCCCCGGTATCAGGACAGAGGTTCGCGCCCTTCCCGTCGAAGCCGCCTATGCCGCCTTGCAACAGGAAGACCCGGCAAGCGCAGCGCGGCTCGCGCCCGCCGACAACAACCGGATTGCGCGGGCGTTGGAGGTAGTGCGTTCGACTGGCAAGCCGTTGGGGTGGTGGCATGCTCACATGAAGGGCGGCATTGCGGATCAGATCGACCTGCGCCCGATGCTCCTCCTCCCCCCCCGACCCTGGCTGCTTGAACGATGCGACAGACGGTTTGAACAGATGCTGGAACAGGGTGCGATTGAGGAAGTCGAACGGCTGACAGCCCGGAATCTGCATGCCGACCTGCCAGTCATGCGCGCCATTGGCGTGCGCGAGATTGCGGCATGGCGGCGCGGCGACATTAGTCGGGAGGACATGATTGCACTGGGACAAACCGCCACGCGTCAATATGCCAAGCGGCAATATACCTGGTTCACCCATCAGCCTCCAACGGATTGGCCACGCCATAATGGAGAAATTGATAACAAAAAAATCTCTGAATTAGTAATAAAATTACAATGATATGGATTGACAAGTCATTTTATTATAAATAGAGGCGAGCACCTTGCCTTTCCGGCTGCACTGCAGCAAGGCCCGGCGTACTATTTTTGCAGGAGGTTTGAGTGGCCGAGTTAAGCGGCGCGGACATATTGGTCGAAGCGCTGGTTGATCTGGGAGTTGATACGGTATTCGGGTATCCGGGCGGCGCGGTGCTGCCTATTTACGATGCGCTGTATAACCATCCCAAGCTCAAACATATCCTTGTTCGTCATGAACAGGCGGCGACCCATGCGGCAGAAGGCTATGCCCGTTCAACAGGGAAGCCCGGCGTCGTCCTCGTCACCTCCGGTCCCGGCGCCACCAACGCGATCACAGGCATTACCGACGCGCTGATGGACAGCATCCCGATGGTCGTCATCACCGGCCAGGTTGCAACCCATCTGATCGGCACCGATGCCTTTCAGGAAGCCGATACGGTTGGTCTGACGCGTCATTGCACCAAGCATAATTATCTGGTGAAGGACCCGGCCAAGCTGGGCCATATCATTCATGAGGCCTTTCATATTGCCACCTCCGGTCGTCCTGGCCCGGTCGTTGTCGATATTCCCAAGGATGTGCAGGTTGCGACCGCGCCTTACGAACATCCCGGTGAAATCCGGCACGAAAGCTATCGCCCGCAGGTCAAGGCACCGTCCGCCGACATCGAAAAGGCGCTCGCGATGCTGGCCGCAGCGCAGCGCCCGATCCTTTATACCGGCGGCGGCATCATCAACAGCGGGCCGGCAGCCAGCGTCTTGCTGCGCGAACTGGCCGCGCTCACCGGCGCGCCTGTCACCAGCACACTGATGGGCCTTGGCGCCTTTCCGGCTTCCTCGCCGCAATGGCTGGGCATGCTGGGCATGCACGGCACCTATGAAGCCAATATGGCGATGAACCGGGCGGACCTGATCCTCTGCCTCGGCGCGCGTTTCGACGATCGTGTCACCGGACGGCTGGATGCCTTCTCACCCGAAAGCAAGAAAATCCACGTCGATATCGACCGCAGCTCGGTCAACAAGAATGTCGTCGTCGATCTGCCCGTCATCGGCGATGTCGGCGGCGTCATGGCCGAAATGATCGCGCTGTGGAAGGCCAAGGGTCACAAGGCTACCGACCAGACCGAGTGGTGGAGCCGGATCGAGGGCTGGCGTGCGCGCCGATCGCTGGATTATGCCGAAAACGGTACAGAAATCATGCCGCAACGGGCCATCGCAGCGTTGTATGAAGCGACGAAAGGCCGCAACCCGATCATCACGACCGAGGTCGGCCAGCACCAGATGTGGGCGGCGCAGCATTTCCACTTCGACGATCCGAACAAATGGCTGACCAGCGGCGGCCTTGGCACCATGGGCTATGGGCTGCCGGCGGCCATTGGCGCGCAGATGGGCAATCCCGACGCGCTGGTCATCGACATTGCCGGCGACGCGTCGATCCAGATGAATATTCAGGAGCTTGGCACCGCGACCCAATATCGCCTGCCGGTCAAGATATTCATCCTGAACAATGAATATATGGGCATGGTCCGCCAGTGGCAGGAACTGACCTATGCCAGTCGCTATTCGGAAAGCTATTCCGATTCGCTGCCCGATTTCGTGAAGCTGGCGGAAGCCTATGGCTGGACCGGCATCAAGATCGAAAGCCCGCAGGAACTGGAGGCCGGCATCGCGCAGATGATCGACACCAAGGGACCGGTGCTGGTCGATTGCCGGGTTGCCAAGCTTTCCAACTGCTTCCCCATGATCCCGTCAGGCGCGGCGCATACCGACATGATCCTGGGCGATGCGGATGTTGCGGGCACCATGGATGATGAGGCAAAGGCGCTCGTATGACCCAGCATCTGCGGCTCCGCATTCATGTGACAGAGCCGTGGGATTTTGAGCGCCTGAACGGCACCAATGAGCTGACCGGCTGGACCATCGACCATGCCGACGAAGAGAATGAGGAATGGGAAGTGACCCTGGACGACAGTTTCGAATTTCATGACACGCGCTACCGCACGATCCTGATCGAGCCGCGCTATGTCGGCGAGCATTTGCGCCGGATATTCGACGCCGTGGTGGGGTTCCCGGTACGCATCGCGCACCGCCAGAATGGCGACTGGCATTATGCCATGACCGCCATGCTGTCCCTCCCCCGCGAGGAAGAGAAATAATGCATATCAAGGAAGAACTGAGCGAGCGTCACGTCCTGACGCTGACCGTCGCCAATGAAGCGGGCATATTGGCGCGCATTGCGGGCATGTTTACCTCGCGCGGCTATAATATCGAAAGCCTGACCGTCGCGGACATCACCGAAGACCACAAGGTCAGCCGCATCACCATCGTCACCAACGGCCCGCCACGCGTCATTGACCAGATCATTGCGCAGCTTGACCGACTGGTGCCCGTGCACAAGGTGACGGATCTGACCGAAAATGGCCCCTATGTGGAGCGCGAACTCGCGCTGGTGAAGGTAGCAGGTCATGGCGATCAGCGGATCGAGGCACTGCGTCTGGCCGATGTCTATCGTGCGCGGGTGGTCGATGCTACTATCGAGAGCTTTATTTTCGAAATTACCGGCGGATCGGACAAGGTCGACACCTTCGTCAGCCTGATGCGTCAAGTTGGTCTGGTCGAAGTCGCCCGGACCGGCGTCGTCGGCATTACCCGCGGCAAGGATGCCGCCTGAATTTCACTACACTTCCAAGACGATAGAATTGAGGAATATCGAACATGCGTGTTTATTATGATCGTGATGCGGACATCGGCCTGATCAAGGGCAAGAAGATCGCCATTGTCGGCTATGGCAGCCAGGGCCATGCCCATGCGCAGAACCTGCGTGACAGCGGCGTAAGCGAAGTCGCCATTGCCCTGCGTGCCGGTTCAGCCACTGCGAAAAAGGCCGAAGGCGCCGGCTTCAAGGTGATGAGCAATGCCGAGGCTGCCAAATGGGCCGACATCGTCATGATTCTGGCTCCTGATGAACATCAGGCCGCGATCTATGCCGACGATCTGCACGCCAACATGAAGCAGGGCGCGGCGCTTGCCTTTGCCCATGGCCTGAACGTCCATTTCGGCCTGATCGAACCGCGCGCCGACCTTGACGTGTTCATGATCGCGCCCAAGGGTCCCGGCCATACCGTCCGCAGCGAATATGTGCGCGGCGGCGGCGTTCCTTGCCTGATCGCCATTGCGCAGGATTCGACCGGCAATGCGCAGGATGTGGCGCTGTCCTATGCATCTGCCGTCGGTGGCGGCCGTTCGGGCGTCATTGAAACCACGTTCCGCGAAGAATGCGAAACCGATCTGTTCGGTGAACAAGCCGTGTTGTGCGGCGGCCTCTCCCACCTGATCCAGGCAGGTTTCGAGACATTGACCGAAGCCGGTTACGCCCCCGAAATGGCTTATTTCGAGTGTCTGCATGAAGTGAAGCTGATCGACGACCTGATGTATGAAGGCGGCATTGCCAACATGCGCTATTCGATCAGCAATACCGCTGAATATGGCGACATTCACACTGGCCCGCGCATCATCACCGACGAAACCAAGGCGGAAATGAAGCGCGTGCTGGCCGACATCCAGTCGGGCCGCTTCGTCAAGCGCTTCATCCTCGACAACCGCGCTGGTCAGCCTGAACTGAAGGCTAGCCGCAAGCTGGCCGCCGCCCATCCGATCGAACAGACCGGGGCGCAGCTTCGCGCCATGATGCCCTGGATCGGCGCCAACAAGCTTGTGGACAAGGATAAGAACTGATCTGCGAAACGGATACTTTCTCTTTTGGGGACTGGATCATTGAGGGGGCGTCGCATAACAATGCGGCGCCCCCAAAATATTGGCCCCCAGAGGAGATCGTCCCATGCGTAAATATCTGGCCCCCGCCACCCTTGTTCTTGCGACTTTCGCCCTTGGCCCGGTCGTCGCGCAGGATGTCCCCGGACTGCCCGGTGCGCCCGATCCCGCCCGCGTGCAGGCGGGCACCTACGCTGTCGATCCCGAACACACGCAGGTCGCGTTCACCGTCAACCATTTAGGTTTCACCAATTATGTAGGCCTGTTCGGCTCCGCCACGGGCAGCATGACTATCGATCCCGCTCAGCCGGAAAAGGCCAGCCTGTCGGTCGAAATCCCGCTCAAGGAGATGTACACCACCTCCGCCAAGCTCAACGAGCATGTTCAAGGCCCCGATTTTCTGGACGTCCCGAAATTTCCGACCGCCAAGTTCGAATCAACCAGCATCAAGGTAGACGGCACCACCGCCGAGATCACCGGGAACCTCACTTTGCACGGCGTGACCAAGCCCGTCACGCTGGATGCGGAATTCACCGGCGCTGGCACGCAACCGATGTCTAAGAAGCTCAATATTGGCTTTTCCGGCGCCACCGCCATCAAGCGCAGCGATTTCGGCATCGACAAATATGTCCCGTTGGTGTCCGATAATATTGGACTGTCGATTGCCGTGGCATTCGAGAAACAATGATGGCGAGGGCGCTCCTTTGATCGGCGAAACATAAAATTTGTGGACTTTGCGCGTGAATCGCGCCTAAATAACCGCATCATGTCGAGCATCAGCGCCACGTCTCTTCTGCTTCTACGACTTACACGCCCTTAGGCGTGCCATTTGTGTTGCGGGCTTTGCCTTGCGGACACACACAGCCTAAGGGCCAATCAGCTTCAAATTGAAACAAAAGGCAGCGCCGCCCAAAATTGCGGCGCGTAGGCTGAATTGAAGAGAAACGAAAAGACATGTTGCAGGACCCATCCGTCAAATACCGCCCTTTCCCGCAGGTCGATCTGCCCGATCGCCAATGGCCAAGCCGGACGATCACGCAGGCTCCGCGCTGGCTCAGCACCGATATGCGCGATGGCAATCAGGCGCTGATCGACCCCATGGACACGGAAAAGAAGACCCGCTTTTTCGACATGCTGGTGAAGATCGGCATCAAGGAAATCGAGGTCGGATTTCCCTCCGCAGGCGCAACCGAGTTCGATTTTATCAGTGGCCTTGTCCAGTCCGATCATATCCCCGACGATGTCATCATCCAGGTGCTGACGCAGGCCCGCCGCGACCTTATCGAACGCAGTTTCGAAAGCCTGAAGGGCGCGAAACAGGCGATTGTCCATGTTTACAATGCCGTATCGCCGGCATGGCGACGGATCGTGTTCGGCATGGATCGCAAGGACATCAAGCAAATTGCCATTGATGCCGCGAAGATCATCCGCGACGAGGCTGGCAAGCAACCCGATACCGACTGGCATTTCGAATATTCGCCTGAAACCTTTTCCACCGCCGAGCTGGATTTCAGTCTGGAATGCTGCGAAGCGGTGATGGAAATTTTGCAGCCAACCCCGGAAAAGCCGATCATCTTCAATCTGCCCGCGACGGTAGAGGCGGCAACGCCCAACATCTACGCCGATCAAATCGAATGGTTTGGTCGCCATATCAGCAACCGCGACAGCGTCGTCATCAGCCTGCACCCGCATAATGACCGGGGCACTGGCGTGGCGGCCGCCGAACTGGGCCTGATGGCGGGTGCCGACCGGGTCGAAGGCTGCCTGTTCGGCAATGGCGAACGGACCGGCAATGTCGATCTGGTGACGCTCGGCCTCAATCTCTACACGCAGGGCGTCAGTCCCGACCTCGACTTTTCCAATATGGAGGAGATCGTCCAGACGGTGACCTATTGCAACCAGTTGCCCGTCCATCCCCGCCACCCTTATGCGGGCGAACTGGTGTTCACGGCCTTTTCCGGTTCGCATCAGGATGCCATCAAGAAAGGCTTTGCGGCGCAGGAAACCCGCAATGACGAATATTGGGATGTGCCCTATCTGCCCATCGA
>JAENVZ010000320.1 GCA_016650315.1 Alphaproteobacteria bacterium
AGCAACCGATCGATCACGCTATGGGGCAAAAAGGGTCGCGCCGCGTCGTGAATCAGCACTCTGTCTGCGCTTCCCTCTGCTGCAATATACTCCAGGCCGGCCCGAACTGACGCCTGGCGCGTGGTGCCACCATGTACGCATTGCGGCACTGGGATGTCTCCCAGTGCCGCCTTGACGTCATCTTCCTGACCCTCGGCAATGACGAGAATGATGTCATCGATCCCGGAATGACTTGAAAAAGCGTAGATTGCGTGAGCGATCAGACTTTTCCCAGCCACCTTGCGGAATTGCTTGGGTACGCCGCCGCCCGAACGCTCGCCGCGACCCGCCGCGACTATCAGGGCAATATTCCGCTTCACTTCTGTCATGCCCAGCCCATAGCGCAGCCCTCTCTTGCCCGCCAGCCGCTTTGCCGCTATGGCCTGCCTGTTTTTTAGGCAGACCTATGCACAGACTTGACCCCATATCCATCGGCCCCATGCAGATCGCCATGCCGGTTATCCTCGCGCCCATGACGGGCGTGACAGATATGCCGTTCCGCACGCTGGTGCGCCGCTATGGGTCCGGCCTTAATGTGACGGAGATGATTGCCAGTCAGGCGATGATTCGTGAGACGCGGCAATCCTTGCAAAAGGCCGCGTGGCATCCGGTCGAAGAGCCAGTATCCATGCAACTGGCTGGCTGTTCGCCTTATGAAATGGCGGAGGCGGCGAAGCTGAATGAGGATCGCGGCGCGGCGATCATCGACATCAACATGGGTTGTCCGGTCAAGAAAGTCGTGAATGGCGAAGCAGGAAGCGCCCTGATGCGCGATCTGCCGCTTGCCGCATCGCTGATCGAAGCGACGGTCAAGGCAGTCAAGGTGCCCGTAACTGTAAAAATGCGCATGGGTTGGGATCACAACAGCCTGAACGCACCGGAACTGGCGCATATCGCGGAGGATCTGGGCGCGCAACTGATTACCGTCCATGGCCGCACCCGTTGCCAGATGTACAAGGGAAGCGCCGACTGGTCCTTCATTCGCAAGGTCAAGGATGCCGTTACGCTTCCTGTTATTGCCAATGGCGACATCTGCACCATCGAGGATGCGGAAAATGCGCTGGACCAAAGCGGCGCGGACGGTGTGATGATTGGCCGTGGCGCTTATGGGAAACCCTGGTTGTTGGGGCAGGTGATGCACTGGTTTGCCACGGGTCAGCGGCGGAGCGACCCTTCTATTGATGAGCAATATTCTGTTATTACAGAGCATTATCGTGCGATGCTGGAACATTACGGTCCCGTCATCGGAGTCAATATGGCCCGCAAGCATATCGGTTGGTACACCAAGGGCCTGACGGGATCGGCCGAGTTCCGCAACGCCGTCAATCAAGTCGCTGACGGGGCAAGAGTGTTGGATATGCTGGAGCGTTTCTATGCGCCCTGGCTAAGCCGCGCCGCCGCTTGAGCGCGATGGCACTGGCCCCACCCTATCGGACAAATCACGATTATCCAGATCTTGCGGATATTTTCATCGCCATGCCTGTGGCCGCGCTGATCGTGGCGCCGGACAACCGGATCATGAATGCCAATGTCCGGGCCGAAAGCCTGTTCAATATGGCGCGCTCCGCCATTGTTGGCAGCAACGTCGCCCGTACGATCCGCATCGCCGACACGACCGCGCGCATCGATTTCTGGAACACGGACAAGCCGCTGTCGGCCTATGATATCCATGTCCATGCCGGTCGTATGGCAGCCATGGAGGTCGATTTGATGATTTCGCCCATTGCCGACCATGACGGATGGCGGGTGGTGGCGATCCATGCCCATAGCCAGGCGCAAAATATCGCCCATCGCCGGGCAGCAAGCGGCACCGCCATGGGCGCGGCCGCAATATTGGCGCATGAAATTAAGAACCCGTTGTCAGGGATCAGAGGCGCGGCCCAGTTGCTGGAAGGCAGTATGGATGATGATTCGACCACGCTTACGCAGCTTATCTGCCACGAAGTCGATCGAATCGCGGCGCTGATTGACCGGATGCAGCACTTTACGACGGATCAACCGCTGACATGCGGATCGGAGAACATCTACCCGCTGCTTGACAGGGCAGTTGAGCTGGCCGCAGCCGGGTTTGCCAAAAATGTGAAGCTGGTGCGACAATATGATCCATCCTTGCCTTTTGCCGAGATCAATGGGGACGCTTTTGTTCAGATCATGTTGAACCTTCTAAAAAATGCGGCAGAAGCTCTTGAATTTATAGATAAAGGTGAAATTCTAATCGCTACAGCCTTTCGTCATGGCGTTTCTGTGATGGTGGAGGGGAGGGGCAATGCCCTGTTGCCCATTGAGATACGGATTTCCGATAATGGACCGGGCGTGCCCGATCACATCCGCGAACATTTGTTCAGCCCCTTCATATCGGGGAAGCAGGGCGGGCAGGGGCTTGGATTGGCGCTCGTCGATAAACTGGTGCGCGATATGAATGGCCTGGTCCAATATTCGCGTGAACCCGATAGCGGGCGCAGCATTTTCCGTATTTTACTGCCAATGGCGCGGAGGCAGGCATGACGCTCAAGGGTCGAATTCTGGTGGTGGATGATGACCGGGCGATATGTGTGGTCATCAGCGAAGCGCTGCGCCGCGGCGGGCACAAGATCAAAACGGCGGGCACGATCGCCGAGCGGGCACAACTGTTGCGCAGTTTTGTGCCGGACATATTGATTACCGACGTCAGGCTGCCAGATGGTGACGGACTGGACGATGTCGCCCATATCATTTCCGCACATCCGGACATCAGCGTCATCATATTATCGGCACAAAATACGTTGAACACGGCGGTCCGCGCGACCGAAAAAGGGGCGTTCGAATATCTTCCGAAGCCCTTTGACCTTAATGAGCTTACCCGTGCCGTAAGCGATGCCTTGTCGAAAAAACAGCAAAGTAATAGCGGCGAAGAACAGACTGTCGACGAGAATGATGGAATGCCGCTGGTCGGCCGCTCCATATCGATGCAAGAGGTATATCGTACGATTGCCCGAGTGATTTCCAACGACCTTACGATCCTGGTGCTGGGCGAATCGGGCACCGGCAAGGAACTGGTCGCCGAAGCCATTCACAACCTTGGACATCGCAGGACAAAGCCTTTTGTTGCGATCAACATGGCGGCCATTCCACGGGAATTGATCGAATCGGAATTGTTTGGCCATGAAAAAGGCGCTTTTACCGGGGCACAGGCGCGCACGGCCGGTAAATTCGAGCAAGCTCAAGGCGGCACGTTGTTTCTCGATGAAATCGGCGACATGCCGATGGAGGCGCAAACCCGGCTGTTGCGAGTGCTGCAATCGGGTGAGTTCACGACCGTTGGCGGCTCCAATCCCATCAGGGTGAATGTGCGGATCATTGCTGCTACGAATCAGCATTTGCCGACATTGATCACCGAGAACAAGTTTCGTGAGGATCTGTATTATCGACTGAATGTTGTTCCCATTCATCTGCCCGCACTACGCGAGCGGCGCGATGATGTGCCACTGCTCGCCCGACATTTTCTGGAGCTTGCGGCCAATGACGGCCTTCCACGCAAGATACTGACGGAAGACGCTGCGCGATGGCTGTCGGACTATAA
>JAENVZ010000321.1 GCA_016650315.1 Alphaproteobacteria bacterium
ATATGGGCCGCGCCGATGATCCTCGTGCTGCTCACGCTCGGGCGCGGCCATGTGCTCTGGCATATCGGATCGTTCTTCTCCCAGCTCGCGGTCGTGACCTTTGGCGGGGCCTATGCGGTGCTGGCCTATGTCGCGCAGCAGGCGGTCGAGAATTACCACTGGCTATCCGCGCGCGAGATGCTTGATGGGCTTGGCATGGCGGAGACCACGCCCGGGCCGCTGATCATGGTGCTGCAATTTGTCGGCTTCATGGGGGCCTATCGTAATCCCGGAATGCTTTCACCGTTGCTGGCGGGCACTCTGGGTGGGCTATTGGCAACCTGGGTGACGTTTGTTCCCTGCTTCCTCTGGATCTTCCTCGGTGCCCCATTTATCGAGCGGATGCGCGGCAACAAGGCGCTTTCGGGCGCGCTTTCAGCCATCACAGCCGCCGTTGTCGGCGTGGTGCTTAATCTCGCCATCTGGTTTGCGATCCACACGATATTCCGTGAGGTGCGGCCGTTTACAGCAGGCCCGCTCCATTTCGATATGCCGATGCTAGCCAGTGTTGACCTGTGGGCGCTGGTCATTTCCGCTGCGGCGATCATTGCGATGTTCCGCATGAAGGCCGGCATTTTCGCGACACTTGGCGGTGCTTCGGCGGCGGGGGTTGCCTTGCATCTCGGGGGCATTCTGGCCTGATTGCGATTCGTCCCAGGCTTTCTGACCTGCCGGAGGCTAGAGCAAGCCACGCGATATGTGAATTACCCGGCTTGCTCTAAGTTTTTGTTGTCGCATCGCGCGGAAAACCGGTTCCCACTTTTCCGCGCGATGCTCTAAACGTAATTCGCAATCCACGCGATTGCCTGTGCCGATGGCAGGAACAGGGCCTGCGCCAGAAGCGTCCCGAACAGTCGGCTGAAGGAAATCCAGACGATCGTCCTGCGGAATAGCGCTTCGTCCACCCGCCCGTCGATGACATCGTCGGTCATCACCGACAATTGCGGATCGATCAGGGCGAACAGCAGGATCGTTGCAAAACCGTTGATCACGGCGGAGAGTTGCGAGGCGGTGACGCGGAACTCCGGGTTCAGGTAGCCTGCATAGAGCGAGGCGAGGACACCGACCGTGATCAGCGCCTGCGCCAGGCAATTCGCAAGTAGGACGCCCCAGCCAACCCCGCGCGGTTTGGCGAGCGCCCGCAACTGGTTGATATTGGGCAAAGCCACTGCATCGCGCATGGTGCGCAGGCCACCTGGCGATACACTGCGCAGCAGCAAGCGCGTCGTCGAGCGGTGTTCCTGAAAATAGCCGATCGCTCGCGAAAACAGGCGCTGACCGGTGGGCACGAGCAAGATGCCGATGAAAACCGCGATCGACGCGGACAGCAGCACGAGGCGGAAGTCGGTTAGCAAAGCATCGCCACCGCCGCTCGCAAGCCGGGTTTCGATCCGTTTGGCGAGGAATGGTCCCAGGAAGCTGTTCGATGTCCGCGAAACCAGGACCAGAATGTTGAACAAGGCAAAGCTCATGGCGATGCGCCGGGTGCGCACGCCTGCGATCCGGGCCGCATAGGCCAGCGTGCCGATGAGATTGATCGCTGCGGTAAGCAGGCAGATGACCAGCAATTGGGTGTCCATCGCGTTGTCCTATTCGCTGCGCGCGATCAGCGCCAGTGAGACTGAATGTGCCGCCCATAAATATCTACGCATCCTGCCGAGATTCTCGCTCAATTCGTCGCAAGCATATTGTCTACCATTTTAGTTGATATAGTCATTGGCCCCGTCGGGACGTATTCTGAGTCGACCGGTCAGCCTTCCATTCGGAGACATAAACATGACTAATGCTGACGACCGGGCATGTGCCGACAGACCAGTGATTCTCACCGTTCCCGGACTCAACAACAGCGGGCCGAAGCACTGGCAGACACTGTGGGATGACCAGCTCCATGACTGCCTCCGGGTCGATCTTGGCATGTGGGACCGACCGCATCGCAACACTTGGGTCAACAAGCTGAACCTGGCGATCCGCGCGGCCAATCGCCCAGTGGTGCTGGTAGCGCATAGCCTCGGCTGCCTCGCGGTTGCTTGGTGGGCGCAGCTTGAGCAACCGCATACGGGAGGTTCGGTCCTCGGGGCACTGCAGGTGGCACCGCCCGAAGTCGATTTCTTCCCGCTGGACGAGCGGCTCGAGACATTCGCGCCGACGCCAACTGACCCTCTACCGTTTCCTTCGATCCTCGCCGCCAGTCGCAACGATCCCTACATGGGCATCCGCACTGCGCACAGGTTGGCGCGAAGTTGGGGCAGTCGCTTTGCCGATGCCGGGGCCATTGGTCACATCAATGCCGAGTCGGGCATTGGCGACTGGCCGTTCGGCCAGTTCCTGCTCGAACAGTTGATCAAGCCAAACCAGCCCCTTCGTACGGCAACGCGCGAAGGGGCTGGAACATCGGGCGAAGCTTTCCGTCTGGCGCATGGACGGGAAGCTTTGCCTGCCATGCACTCATAAAGCGCGAACTTGGGCCAATCGGCGGAGCCAAGGAAGTTTCGCTTTGGGGCGGCATAGATCAAATTACATGTCTATTAATTTAGTTGAATTTAGACGTTGGACACCACGAGGGAGACAACCATGTTAAAGCGCCGCCTGTTCCTGATTTCCGCGATTGCGACTATCATCGCTGGTGCCGCCACGCTTTCTGCCTGCTCTGGCGGAAAGACTGCGGGCGATGGCAAGTCGGTCGAACTGACCAATATTTCCTACGATCCAACTCGCGAGCTCTATCAGGCGATCAACCCCGCCTTCGCTGCCGCATGGAAAGCAAAGACCGGGCAGGACGTGACCTTCAAGATGAGTCATGGCGGTTCGGGCAAGCAGAGCCGCGCGATCATCGACGGGCTGGAAGCCGACGTCGCTACGCTGGCGCTGGCTTATGACATCGACGCGATTTCGTCGAAGGGCCGCCTTCTCCCGGCCGACTGGCAGAAGGCGCTGCCCGACAACAGTGCACCCTATACCTCGACTATTGTGTTCCTGGTCCGCAAGGGCAATCCCAAAGGCATCCACGACTGGGGTGACCTGGTGAAACCGGGCGTCTCGGTGATCACTCCCAATCCCAAGACCAGCGGCGGCGCGCGCTGGAACTTCCTTGCCGCCTGGGCCTATGGCCGAAAAGCAGGCGGCAGTGATGCTGCGGCCGAGACCTATGTAAAGCAGCTTTTCGCGCAGGTGCCTGTGCTCGATAGCGGCGCGCGCGGATCGACTACCACCTTCGTCGAACGCGGCATCGGTGACGTGCTGCTGGCGTGGGAGAACGAGGCGTTCCTCGCCGAGAAGAAGCTCGGCGCGGGCAAGTTCGAGATCGTCGTTCCCTCGATCTCGATCCTGGCCGAACCGCCGGTCGCGGTTATCGCCGAGAACGCGAAGAAGCATGGCAACGAACAGGTGGCGAAGGCTTACCTTGACTATCTCTACACGCCCGATGCCCAAATCGCGATCGCGCGCAACTTCTATCGTCCGCGCAATCTGGAAATAGCGGCGCAGTTCAAGAGCCAGTTCCCTGAGATCCATTTCGTCACCATCGACAAGGACTTCGGCGGCTGGGCATCGGCGCAGAAAACCTATTTCGACGACGGCGGAGTTTTTGACCGAATCTACGCTAAGAAGTAAGCCGACGCTTCCCATCCCTCACATACGAGCAGGCCACTGCAGATGTCTGATTTTGCCATACGCCGGCGCGGCTGGAGAAAGCCCTCCGTCCTTCCCGGGTTTGGACTGACCTTCGGGTTCAGTCTCGCCTGGCTCACCTTGATAGTCCTCATCCCGCTGGCAACGATTTTCCTCAAGTCGGCGGGCATGGGCTGGAGC
>JAENVZ010000322.1 GCA_016650315.1 Alphaproteobacteria bacterium
CAGTGCTCAATGGCCTCACGGCGAACAATGACATCCGGCTCGACAACACCAGTCTTGCCGCCTTCGGCCAGCTCAGTTGGAAAGTGACGGACGCCTTCACCATCCAGCCTGGCTTCCGCGTCAATTATGACAAGAAGAAGGGCCTTTACGATTCGGCGGTAACGAATGGAGCTGGCCAGCTCGTCACATTTGTCAGCACCGATCCCCGCATCGTCGCCCAGCGCGGTGTTGCCGCACCGCAGCGCTTCGAGCCGAAGTTCAGCGACTGGAACTTCAGCTATGACCTGACGCTGAGTTATAAGGTAGCACCCGACGTGCTCGCCTATGCGACCTATACCAAGACCTTCAAGTCGGGCGGTATCAACCTCAACGGCGTGCCGACCGATGCCGCCGGCAACCCGTTGCTGGCGGCAGGTTCGGTGAAGTCGGAATCGGTGAACCATTGGGAAGCCGGCATCAAGGCGCAGTTCTGGGATCGCAAGGCCACTCTTAACCTCTCAGCCTTCCGCACCGAGATCAATGACTTCCAGGCGTTGGTCAATAATGGCCAGTTGGGCGTGCTGCGCGGTTATCTTGCCAATGCAAAGAAGGTTCGTTCGCAGGGAATCGAAGGCGATTTCTCGATCCGGCCGAGCGAGCGTTTCAACGTCTACGTCAATGGCGCCTATACCGATGCCAAATACCACGACTTCAAGGATGCGCCGTGCCCGCCCGAGCTTTCCGGCGGCACCACGGTGACCAACGCCAAGGTGCCGAGCGCACCGGGTGTACCGGGGGGGCTCAGCCCTGCGGCCTGCGACATTTCCGGCCAGCGCTTGCCCGGCGTATCGAAATGGACCTTCTCCTACGGTGCGGAATACAATGTTCCGATGACGCTGCTGGGCAAGGAAGGGCAGGTCTATCTCGGCTTTGATGGAAATTACCGTTCGAACTTCTCGTCCAACCCGACGCCTTCGGCCTACACCTGGGTCGATGGCTATGCCCTGTCCAACTTCCGTCTGGGCTTCCGCACTGAAAGCGGCTTCGATATTTTCGGCTGGGTGCGCAACGCCTTCGACGAGGAATACTTCGAGCTGCTACAAGTGCCGAGCGGCAACACGGGTCTGATTGTCGGCAATACCGGCGATCCCAGGACCTGGGGTGCCACCATCAAGGTGCAATTCTGAAGCCACGCGGTCATCGGTTTCCCGCGCAACATCGGTGGCCGGAGGCGGTACATCTGCTTCCGGCCATTGGACGTCTTCTCAATTCTGTTTCATTACGCCGTCATCGCGCTGGAAGAATGATAAAGATTAGCTTCCTAATGATGATTGACCCCATGGCATCGACGGCGGCGGTCACCTGAAGGCCGTCCCCTTCGACAAGTATGGCGTCGGCCGCGACGCGGTCGCCCTGTTCAAGGACAAGCAGGTCTCCACGCACGACCTCGCGCCCGGCTATGCGCAAGCGCATGCCGTCGCGGATTACCAGGGTCCTGGGGGGGGCCAAGAGGTCTCGCAGAGCTTCGAGCACATGTTCGGTGCGTGACTCCTGAATAACGGTGACTGCAATGGAAAATGTCGCGAAGGCCAAGAGGATGCGGCAGTTCGATCCGGTGAATGATCGCAGTCCGCAGCTCAGGTGGAAGAAGCCTCTGGCCGGTTATAATGAGCAGGCCATTTTCGATCGTAGCAACGACGTTGTCCGGATTGACGCCGGGCAAAGCGATCAGGATCAGCACTTCTCCATCGGTCTCCAGCATCTCGTCCGCTTCAGACCACATCCAATTACGCGAGCGAAGAGCCATCGGAAAAATTCCTCATGGTAAGCGCCAGACCCAGTCGGCACGATTGCTGCCGATCGGAATACGCATAACGTCTGCCTGCCTTTATCGATCCCCCAATACAGACATGGCGCGGCTGTATCATTGAAGGTATCACACCTACTGAAAATTCATTTTCCTTGTAGCTCAATGAGTTGTAATGGACGCGAGTCATCGAGAAAGGGAATATCGCCCAATGACCATCACCCAATGACCATCACCATGTACGGCATCAGGAATTGCGACACGATCAAGAAGGCACGGATGTGGCTGGAAGGTCATGGCGTTGTCTATGATTTTCATGACTACAAGGCTGTCGGGATCGACGCGGCGCGGCTGGATGACTGGTTTGGCCAGGTTGGCTGGGAAGTGGTGCTGAACAAGGCGGGCACGACGTTTAAAAAGCTGGCCGATGCGGACAAGCAGGGGTTGAATGCGGACAAAGCGAAGGCGCTGATGATCGTTCAGCCTTCAATGATAAAGCGCCCGATGCTCGATCTTGGTGGGACGCTGCTTGTGGGGTTCAAGCCGGAGCTTTATGAGCAGGCGCTGGCTCCGGCCTGATCGAATCGCTTCCATAACAACAGGATTCCCACGCACCATGACACGCACCCTGATTTCCTCCGGCTCGCCCTTTGAAAAGACTGTCGGTTACAGCCGTGCGGTGGTGCAGGGCGATTGGTGCTTTGTGGCGGGGACGACTGGATATGACCCGAAAACCCGCGCAATGCCGGACGATGTGAAGGATCAGGCGAGGAATGCGCTGGCCGTAGTGGCAAAGGCGCTGGCAGAAGGCGGTTTTGCGCTCACTGATGTCGTGCGGGCGACTTATTATATCACCGACATGGCCTATTGGGACGAAATCGGCCCGGTGCTGGGTGAGATGTTCGGGGATATTCGACCGGCGGCAAGCTGTCTGGTGGTTGGCCTTGTGAAACCGGAAATGAAGTTTGAGGTCGAAGTGACAGCTTTGCGGCGATCCTGAGCAAAAGACATGGTCACACCCGCCCTTGATGTCCGGCTATCGGCGCTTGGGGACCAGAGCGTTCTGGGAGATCGCTGGCAGGGGCTTGAAGCACGATCGCAGGCGAGCTTCTTTCTGGGCTGGACCTGGATGGGGGCATGGCTTGCATCCACTGGCGTCCGCCCGGAATTGCTGAGCGTCCAGGGCGAAGGTCAGGACATTGCACTGGCGCTGATCGGTCGCGGCATGGCGCGACGGCTATTGGGTAAGGCGGCGACGCTGTATCTCAATCAGTCGGGCCATGGCCCCGCCGATCGGAGTTTCATCGAATATAATGGCTTGTTGATGGCCGACGATGCGCCCGATGGGGTGGAAGCGGCCGTCATGACCCAACTGTTTGCGCGCAATGACTGGCGAGTGCTGCGGCTTGCCGGAATGCTGCCCGATGCTCTGCTTGCTGCGGCAGGGAGATTCCATCGCAGGATGATCGTCGTCCAATCACCGGCCTATTTTGTCGATCTGGACGCTGTTCGTGCGGCGGAGGGGAATTATCTGTCCTTGCTGAGCGCCAACAGCCGTAGCCAGATCCGCCGTTCCATGCGCGAATATGGCGAGGATGATCTGAAGGTGACGCGGGCATCGACGATGGCGGAGGCGGATGACTGGCTGGCCGAAATGGCGGTGTTGAATGCGGGGCGTCATGCCGACAATGCATGGGATGAACCGCTTTTTCGGGCCTTTGCGCGCGAGTTGGTGTCGCGTGGACTGGAAAATGATGAGGTTGAGTTGTTGCGAATGAAGCAGGGCGGACATTCGCTCGGTTATTTGCTGAATGTTGTCTATCGCGGGCGAGCGATGAATTATCAGTCGGCTTTTGCGCCGGGCCTGTCGTCAAAGGCAAAGCCGGGCCTGATGTGCCATGGTGCCGCCGTGGCGCGCTATGCCGATATGGGTTGTGGTCTTTATTCCCTGCTGGCGGGCGATGACCAATATAAGCAAAGCCTGTCGACCGGGCATGATGTGTTGCAGTGGTGGAACCTGGAACGCTTTTCTCCGATGCTAGAGATTGAGCATCTGCTCCGCCTGATATTCAGACGCCCAGTTTCCGCATGATGCGATAGGCGAGGCGGGCCAGCGCCTGCCGTTCGGGCGTTTTGCCAACAGGTACGGGCGGCAGGGACAATCGGCGAAGCGTTGCATTCAGACTGTGCAGTTCCCCCTCGGCCACACTGCGTTTCGAACGCCAGGTGATTGAAAAGCTGATGGAAACGGCCGGACCATTCTGTACGAAATGCGGTGCCTTGACGGGAACCAGCAGGGCGTCGCCGGGGGTAAGGTGCACATCTGTTCCCTTGGCGAGAAAGGCATCGTCCCAGACAAGGTTGCGGTGGCCGCCGCCGTGGAAGCTCTCACTCTGGCGGGGTGGCACCAGCGCATCGTCGCCAGCGGGAAAGATGGTCATGGTCTTCTCGCCTTCGATCTGCAGCAGGATGTTATGTTCCGGGTCCATGTGGAAGGGCGTGATGCTGCCGGGTGAGGAGAGGAAGATGAAGGCCTCCATATGCAGCATCGGTCCGGTTTGCGCCTCTACCAGCGGAGCGATTTCGGCCAATACGCTTTCTAGTAATGCCTGGTAGGCGCGGTCGCATTCGACGTTTTTAAGCACCATCCATGACCCGTTGCCGTCTATACCGCGGATCGTATCGTCAATGGACAGGCCGTTGACCGGTGTGTCTTCAGGCCGAATGCCAAGCGGCAGGTCGCCGCGATTATATTCGACGTGGTCGTCAGGCAATCGTCCGGCCAGCGCAGCCAGGGCTTCGCGCGCAAACAGGGGATGATCAGAAAGAGTGTGGCCAAGCGGGGCGTGAGCATCGGGATAGGCCTGTTCGAACAAAGCCAGTGCCGTGTCGGGAAAGGCGCGGCGGATGATGTCAGTCTGAATTGTCATGGTTCGTTCTTGCCGTTGATGGCGCGCAGCCGCGCTGTGACATGATCGGCGACCTGCATGGCGTACCATGCGATTGATCGCCGGACGCCGCGAAGGGCGACGCGATATTGAACGATGTGGCGGCGTTCGGCCCAGAGGCTGTCGATCATCGGATGACCGGGCGCGGCGCAACTGTCCATCCAGTCCGGGCCATTACCATCCAGCACATGGCGCAGATTGTCGATTTCGATGAGCACGCCGGGCGAAAAGCGCGCCATTGTTTCGTCAAAGGCGATCTTGAAGGAAAAGCCGCCCTGGCCCATCAGGAAATTGACCAGCATTGCGATGGGTTTACCGTCAAAATCGAGGCGCAGGAAATCGAGCGTCCCGTCCGCAAAGGCTGAGGCCACGCTGTCCCGGAAAAAGGCGGCGTCGGCGGGGTGGCAGGCCATTGCGGTGCCCTCGACACCTTTCCATCCGGCCAGTTCAAGCGCCAGAAATGCGTCACACCATGCGCCAAGGTCATCCGCATCGGTCAGAGTGCTGCTCGTCACGGTGCCCAATTCGTTCAGGCGTTTTTGAAGACGGCGGATTTCCTTGCGCTTTTTGCTGCGAATATGGGTTTCCCAATAATCGTCAGCACAGAGCGGGCTTTTCAGAAAGGCGCGCTCATAACGATGGACAGGGCGCAGGCCACGGCGTTGACGGGCGCAGAGTTCCTGCAATGCGGCGACGTTTGCGCCGTCTGAATCAAGGCCGGTCAGATGCAGAAAATGGGGAGCCCAGTCCGCACTGTCCAGTGCCGACAAGAAATGTTCCCAAGCGTGAATTTCCTCTCCCTGGCGGATCATTGGCGCGCCGAAGAAGCAATGGCGATAGGTCCAGTTGGTAACGTTGGCGATGGGATACCGGCCATGATGAGGCGCAATGACGACTGGTAGCAGGCCGATCAGCACGTCATCCTGCCATGCTTCGATCAGGCGGACGTCATCCTGCCCCTCCAGATGGCGGAGCGCGGGAAGAATCATGGCGGGCGTATAGAAGCAGTTGGCCTCCGCCGCGTTCGCAGCCAGCGATTCCCAAGCTGAGCGCAATTTTGCCGCGCTGTGCAATGCTGGATCAGGCGTCATGTCCATAGGGACGAGCAGATACAGGGTAAAGATTAGGGAAAGGCTAAAAGCCGGTTCTTTGCGCCACCCCATTACGCCACCCCATTACGACTGTGTTCCAATGGGTTAACGGGTTTCTAATACTGACCGTTATAGAGTGTCTCTGGAGAGACATAAGGATAGAGCTGAATGGCACGCTGGGCATCTGCGATACGAAAGATCAGATGGCGGGAACTGCCCGATATGCTGCGCATGGGCATGATGCTGCCTTTTGTAGGTCTTGTCCTCGTGTCAGTGGCGAGTTGTGCTTTCCTGATATCGTCACTGGTCACGAAAATGGATGAGAATGCGGCTGCTTACATGAAATCCGTGGTCAGCGGGGCGCTTCACCGCGAAGTTCAGAATATCGGCGACAATGCCTATTCAACCGCGCGCTGGGATGATGCGGTGGGCAATTTATATGGCACATTGAACCACGGCTGGGCGAACACGAACCTGTCCTATTCCATGTACAGCTACGTCATAGACGGGCGTGGGCAAACATTATGGGCGATGACGCCTGAAGGTACGGCTGCGAGGCCTATTTGGAAAGCATCGCCAGTCGCCGCGCGGACATTGATAAACAAACTGCCCCGGGATCTGGTCACGGCGAAGCAGATGAAGACAGGCGTCAGCCTGATCGCGTCCTATAATGGTGCGCCTGCCTTGATTGGCGCGATGCCGATCATTCCATTGCAGGGCACACGGCAGTTGCACGGCGAGAAGCTGCGTTACATTATATTTGTCCGGAAACTGGACATGGCCATGCTGCAAAAATGGAAGGACGCATTCCGCTTTCAGGACATCGGATGGCAGCAGTTGCAGCCGGATGAACGCATTAACGAGCTGTCGGTAATGGATGACGCTGGCGTCTATATAGGCAGTATAATCTGGCCGCCATTCAAATCCGGGCAAAAGGCCATCCATGACATGATGCCTTTGTTGATTTCTTTCGCCATCATTTTTGGCGCTCTGTCCCTATGGCTGATCGCGCTGATACACCGGTCGCGCACTGTTTTGGAGACCAACAGCAGGATTGCCAGGATCGCGGCATCCGAAGCAACGCGTCATGCCAAAAAAGCTGAACAGGCGCGCGCCGAGGCGGAGGCGGCCCTTGTTGCAGCCGAACAGGCCCGAAGTCGGGCGGACGAAATGGTGCAGCGCGAAGTGGCCGAACAGGCGGTGCATCGTGAGCAACTGCGCGGAAATTCCCATAAAATGGCGACGTCGTTGCAGGATTCCATGTCTTCGCTGGTCAAGCAACTGCTTGAAACGGCCAACGACCTTGAACTCAGCGCCGAAACAACGATCACCACCATTCATGAACAACAGCGATACGTCGATGTTGTCCGGGGCCGGTCTCGCGATGCGGCGGCGGCGGTTCAGGCGATGACCGATGGCATTGCAGAATTAACGGCCTCCATCAGTGAAATTCACCGCGCTACCGAAACATCACGTGAATCGGCACTGGTTGCGAGCAATCAGTCGACAACGGCACGAAGCGCGAACGACCATCTTCTCTTGCAGGTCAGTTCCATCAGCGATGCCGCCAGCCTGATTTCCTCGATTACCAAGCAGACGAACCTGTTGGCGCTCAATGCCACGATAGAGGCCGCGCGGGCGGGGGAGGCCGGATATGGTTTTGCCGTGGTGGCGACCGAAGTGAAGGCGCTGGCCAGCCAGACCGCGCAAATAACCCGCAGCATCCATGACCGTGTGGAGGGTATGGAGGCGGCGGCCCAATCGACGGTCAAACTTGTCGGGACCGTCGACGAGATACTTGATGCGCTGGTCCAATCCATGACGTCTTCGTCGGCCACGGTCCGGCAGCAGCAAGTGGTTGCTGAGGATATTCAACGCAATTCGCGGGGAGTCGCAGACAATGCGCAGACCGCCAATCATGCTATCGAGGCGATTACCAGGTCGCTTGACAGTGTCGCACAAACGGCGACCTCCACACGGCAAATCGGCGCAGCGGTGCGCAACCGCGCAGAACATCTCGATGCCGAATTCGCTCGCCTCGTGGCACAGTTGCAGGCGGCTTAAAGCGTTTTATACCAACCTGCGTTAAGAATGACTCATAGTGGGTCATTGCTGCCATTAGAGTTTGATGATTTCAGGTTACCCCGTTCGTCCCGAGCGAAGTCGAGGGATGCTGGCTTGGCGCTAACGTGTCTCGACTTCAGCCAAAGGCTGAAGTTTATCCTGAGCGCCTGCCTTGCAGGCAGTCGAAGGGCTCGA
>JAENVZ010000323.1 GCA_016650315.1 Alphaproteobacteria bacterium
ACCAAATCGGCGATCTTTTTCGCGGTCGGACATGTGGCGCAGGCAAAGGGAACGCAGCGCATCGCCGGAATCCGGGGCTTGAGCGTGACCCATCCCGGCCTTGCAATCGGCCTGGCAGTGGGAGTCTTTGCGATCTCGGGACTTCCGCCATTCGGCGTTTTCATGAGCGAGTTTCTGATCATCACCACCACGTTCGCGCGGGCGCCCTGGCTCGCGATATTCCCAGCCTTTGGACTGCTCGTGGCGTTCGGTGCGCTGTTGTGGCGCTTGCAGGACCTGCTGTTTGGCGAACCTACTGAGCCTGCGCACAAGGTCCGCGCCTCCTCCGTTCCGCTCATAATCCATCTTGGATTGGTTCTCATCGCCGGCATCTACTTGCCGCCGACGCTGGTGGGCTGGTTCGAACGCGCTGCTGAGATGCTCAAATGAAGCGCCCTGTGCCACTCGCCGCCACCGCTCTGGCCGCCAAACTCAAGGGAGGGCCAGACGGTTTTGTTCGTCTCCGGATCGACGAGCGGGACTGGATCAGCCTTGCCATGGGCTGTGCCCAGGGTCTGCAGGACTTGCTGGCTCTCTGGGTTGATGGCGATGCCGCCCACATGGGGCTCAGTGATTCAGAACTCAAGCTGCGGATCATTGTGTCAGTGCCGCTGCATCGCGGCAGTTTCCCATCGGTGGCGAAGAATCACGCAGCCGCCATCCGCCTCGAACGCACCCTTCAGGATCTCCATGGCGTTAAACCGCTCGGACTGCCTGATGGACGCAACTGGATCGATCACGGCAAATGGCCCTCCCCGCCGCCAAACCTGAAGAAAGGTGCTGCGCGACCGGACACGGCTTACACCTTCATGGCTGCGGAAGGCGAAGGGCTGCATCAGATTGCGGTGGGACCGGTTCATGCCGGGATTATCGAACCGGGACATTTCCGCTTTACCGCTAGCGGCGAAGCGGTGGTGCGCCTCGAAGAGCGGCTCGGTTATGCCCATAAAGGAATCGAGGCCTTGTGCAGGGGGGCCGATATCGCCACGGCGGCGCGCATCGCGGCGCGCATTTCAGGCGATAGCACGGTTGCCTACTCCTATGCCTATGCGCTTGCCATCGAAGCAGCTCTCAAGTGGCGGCCGGCACCGCGCGCCGTCATACTGCGCGGCATCATGGCGGAGCTTGAACGCCTGTCGCACCATGTCAACGATGTGGGCGCCATCTGCAACGATGCCAGCGTCGTGGTGCTCCATGCCCACTGCACGCTGCTGCGTGAGGACATTTTAAAGACTGCCAACCAGTGTTTCGGCCACCGCATGATGATGGACCGTATTGTGCCGGGCGGTGTGGCCGCCGATCTATCAGCAGAAGGGGCCGATGCGATAGAGGCGCTGCTTAGGCGCTGCACCACGGGTTTCGAAGCGGTTGTGAGGGTCTATGACGAGGCGCCGTCGTTGCAGGATCGCACGGTTTCGACAGGTATCGTGAGTCCGGAACTTGTGCAGCGCTTTGGCGCTGGCGGCCATGTCGGGCGTGCCTCGGGCCGAGCCTTCGATACACGCCAGAGTTTTCCCTACCCGCCTTACCGGGAACTGGATTTCACCATGGCACTCCACAGCGAAGGTGATGTCGACGCGCGGGTGTGGATCCGCATCGAGGAAGTCCGTTCAAGCATTGCGCTCATCAGGCAAATGCTGAAACTGCTGGCGCCCGGCCCCCTAATGTCCCCCATGCCAAAAGCACGCGCTGGCGAAGGCGCCGCAATGGTTGAGAGCTTCCGTGGTGACGTTTTTATCGCTTTGCGACTGGATGACAGGGCACAGCTGGCGAATTTTCATGCCCGCGATCCATCCTGTTTCCAGTGGCCACTGCTTGAAGCCGCAATCGAGGGCAATATCGTTGCCGATTTCCCGCTCTGCAACAAGTCATTCAACTGCTCCTATTCCGGACATGATATGTAGGACACCATGCGCTCACTTCTATTCAGATCGCTGCTTGAAGGCTCCGCTGTTATTGCTCCGCCGCAGCCCGGTAACGCGGCGGTGGCCGAACTCGCCAAGACGCTTGGCCAGCAAGCACGCGCGCGACTCGGGCGGTCATTGGCGATCCGCGAAATCGATGCTGGTTCATGCAACGGCTGCGAACTGGAAATTCACGCCATCAACAATCCGGTCTATGACTCGGAACGATTCGGCCTGAAGTTCGTGGCGTCACCCCGCCATGCCGATGTGCTGTTGGTCACCGGTCCCGTGACCTGGAACATGCGCCAGGCACTGGAACGCACCTATGCCGCAACACCTTCACCGAAATGGGTGGTGGCATTGGGCGATTGCGCCGCCAATTGCGGTGTTTTCGCCGGCAGTTACGCCTGTGCCGGCGCGGTCAAGGATATCATTCCGGTTGATCTGCACATCGGGGGCTGCCCGCCGCCGCCCATTGAAATTCTCAAAGGCCTGCTGGCATTGGTCGACGAAATGAAAAAATAGACTGCACTCCAACACCCCAGGAGAAGCTCATGTTTGATTTCTTTCGTGTGGGTAATCAGGCGGCGAGAAATCAATTCCTCGCCGCCACGGTCGTTTCTGTTGTTGCCATTGTCGCAACCGGAAATCCCTGGTTGATTGGTGGCAGTTTTTCACCTGGCGAGCCTCAGGCAATTAACACCACAAGATGGTGGTTTACCACATATCAGTTTGTTGCTTGGTCAGATGTCATCTTCGCGGCAGGCTTTTCTTTGACTTGCGCCAACAAATTTGACGTCACGGTCGAGAACATGAGGCGGGCAGCGCGAAAAATGAGCAGTCGAGAACCAAAGCTGCCGCTGAAAGTTCTCGCTTCACTTCTGGGTCTTTCGACCGTGTTAGGCGGTATTCTTGCGTTGCAGCCGCCACCGTCCTGGTTGGATCAAAGTCAATCAGATAAAGCAGTAGCACTTGCATTGGCCAGCATGTGGCCCGGACTCATCACTACCGCTATTGCATATTTTGGTAGCAATGCACGAGCCGCCATCAGAGCCCTCGGTTGATCTGAAATGCGTATTTGACTCCGACAGGTCAATCATCGCGACCTGCGCCCCATGTCTGCTTAGGG
>JAENVZ010000324.1 GCA_016650315.1 Alphaproteobacteria bacterium
ATATACTTCTGTCCGGCTTCGCGGGCGGCGGCGACGGCCTTTTGGACTGTCATCGACTTGCGCGCGCTTTCAAGACGGATCAGCATGGGCAGGTTGATGCCCGCAATAACCTCGATTTCGCCGGCCTTCAGCAAGGAAATGGCAAGATTCGACGGTGTGCCGCCGAACAGATCGGTTAACAGGATCACGCCCGATCCGTCATTCACGCGGTTCACAGCTCCGGCTATATCAGCGCGGCGAATTTCCATATCGTCTTCGGGGCCGATGCAGACTGTCTCGATCGCCTTTTGCGGCCCGACAACATGTTCCATGGCGACGACAAATTCCTTCGCCAGCAGACCATGGGTTACTAATACCAATCCGATCATCTGATTATCTTATCCTGTCGCATTGTCTTCATCTTCGGACCGGCTTTCAAGGGCGTCGAGCGACGCCGATTCAAGATTGCGGTGGTTAACCGTGGGCGAAAAACCTGCCTGACGCAAGCTTTTGGCGACCCTTTCGGCGACATGTACCGATCTATGACGGCCCCCTGTACAACCAAAGGCGATGGTTAAATAGGCCTTGCCTTCTTCATGATAGCGGGGAAGCAGCGTCAGCAGCAGATTTTCGATCTGTCCCACGACCGTTTCATAGGCGGGGTCCTCTGCAATGTGCGCGGCGACGGCGGCATCAAGGCCAGTCATCGCCTGCAATTCCTTGTCCCAGTGGGGATTGCGCAGGAAACGCATGTCGAACACCAGGTCGGCGTTACGAGGCAAGCCCCGGGCAAAGCCAAAGGACAGGATGGAAAGCGCGGGATCGGTTATCGTACCAAGGCCAAAGCGGTTGCGGATTTCCTGCTGGAGACCATTGCTCGACAGGTTGGTCGTGTCGATCACATGATCGGCCCAGCGGCGCAGAGGTTCGGTCAGTTCGCGTTCGCGTGCAATGCCATCGATGGCCGGACGATCCTGAGCCAATGGATGACGGCGCCGCGTCTCCGAATAACGGCGCTCCAGTTCTGCTCCACTGCAATCGAGGAATAATGTGCCGACGTCATAGCCCTCCGATGTGCGCAACTTCTTGATCCGCTCGACGATGCCCCCTGCATCAAAACCGCGTGTTCGGGTATCAACGCCCAGAGCGAGCGGCCTGTCAACACCCCCAACGCCTTCGGGCAGCGGCGCATCAAGCAGCCGGTCGAGCAGCAGCAGCGGCAGGTTATCAACAACCTCCCAACCCATATCCTCCAGCGTTTTGAGTGCTGTCGACTTGCCCGCGCCTGAAAGGCCCGACACCAGCAATATCGTCTTGGGTTTCTTCGCTTTGGGCATTTCAGCCAACATCCAGACCGAATGTCTTCATGGCGAGCTCAACCTTTATCGGCGCTGAATTTTCCATCGGCGCTATTTTCATGACCGGTACGGAAATGCCAGCCACGACGCGTAGTTCCGGTGTAAGGGGCATGCGATCGACTACATCGAAAAGCTGCACGACCAGTGCAACCGGCACATCGCTTATATATTCCATTTCAATCAGGCCGATGCTGCGCACCTCTATCTTGCCGGCAATGTTGGTTGGGGGAGAGGCGAGCAGCAGTTTCCCCTTGCGCCTTGCCATAGTGTAATCGTCGCTCACCAGCTTTGCGCCGCGATCTATGAGGCGCAGCGCAAGGTCTGACTTGCCGCTGCCGCTGCGGCCCTCGATCATCACTGCGCGACCATTGATCGCCACGGTGCTGGTATGCAACGTTTCGGATGAAATCACAGTCATGTTCGTTACTCCCCGGCCCTGATCATTAGGTGATCGCCTCATCGTCCGCCAGTAGCGTACCCGCGGGCAGGCGTACAACGAACCGCGCACCGTTCAACCGATCATCACGGTCGCCAATGTTGATGGCGCCATGATGCCCCTCAACAATGGAGCGTGCGATAGCGAGGCCAAGGCCGCTGTGCTTGCCGAATTCCTCTTCGTTTGGCCGTACGCTGTGAAAACGTCGAAAAATGGTTTCGCGTTCGGTTTCCGGCACGCCAGGTCCTTCATCCTCGACACTGATCAGCACATCATCGTCAACGCGGGTGGCGACGATTTGTACCAGCCCGCCGGGTGGTGAGAAGGAAATAGCGTTATCCACCAGATTTTCGATGACACGGAGCAATCGTTGTTCATCGCCCATCATGACCGCGACGCCGCGTCGTGGACGCGCGAATGCAAGGCGAACTCCGCGCGGTATGCCTCGGGCTTCACGAGCGAGGATCAGCCTTTCAATAGTCAGGCCGATGTCCACACGATCGAATTTCGCGCGTGAAAGTTGCGCATCGACTCGGGAGGCTTCGGCAATGTCTGTCACCAGCCGGTCAAGGCGGCGAACATCATCATTGGCGATCTCCATAAGTTGTGATCGAAGATTGGGGGCTTCGACTCTGCCCAGCGCTTCCAGCGCCGACCGAAGGGATGCTATCGGGTTTTTCAGTTCATGCGTCACATCGGCGGCGAATGCTTCGGTGGCATCGATCCGCTGGCGCAGAGCATGGCTCATGTCCGACAATGCTCGCGCCAAAAGGCCAATTTCATCCCGGCGAGAGGGCAGACGGGGGACCGTCACTTCCCGCGCCCGGCCAAGGCGCACACGCACCGCCGCACGGGCAAGCCGTCGCAAGGGTCGAACGATCGTGCGGGCAAGGAACAGGGAGAGCAGCACTGATATGAGAATGGCGATGGCCAGCACGACGCCCAGTCGAAACCGTTCAGCCCGCACAATGCGCGTAATGTCGCGTGCATTTTCGGTCGCAAGCAACTGCGGCTTGTTTTGACCCATGGAAATCGCCGCAGAAATCATCGGTGTGCGGTCGGGGGCATAGCGAAAGATGGATTTGACCTGGCCTGTTCGCTGCGCTGCAATCAATTCGGGCCAACTTGTCGACTTGTCGATAATAGGCTCTACATAATCAGGCGGCAGGTGCGCCCACACAATCCGGTCGATGACTTTATCCAGCCAGCGGGCGACGTGACGTTCCCATGGCTCACTGTCGGGATCACGCAATTTATAACGTGGAGCATTCATGGAAAAACTGTCCGCTATCAGTTTTCCATCATGGTCATAGAGGCGAACGCGGTCATCCGTCTGGCGTGCAAAAGCGGCGATCAAACTGTTCCAATTGCCCAGCGGAGTCCGGTCAAGGCTGATCGCAAGCAATGTCAATTCCCGTTCCGATTGCTCCAGCTGCGCGTCGACGATGCGTGCGCGATAGCTGTCCAGATAGAAGAAGCCACCAGCGAGCAGCGCAAGCACAAGGATGTTGACCGCCAATATGCGACGGGTAAGCGACAATCGCCCTGACCATTGCAGGGAGAGGTCGTTATTCGTCGGAGAATCGGTATCCGGCGCCATAAAGGGTGTCGATTGCGTTGAAATCAGGGTCGACCTCTCGAAATTTGCGTCGCAAGCGCTTGATGTGGCTGTCGATGGTGCGATCATCGACATAGACGTCATCCTGATAGGCGGTATCCATTAACTGATTGCGGTTTTTAACCACGCCCGGGCGTTGAGCCAACGTTTCCAGGATCAGGAATTCGGTAACGGTCAAAGTCACGTCTTTGCCTGTCCATTTGACCCGGTGGCGCGCCGGATCCATTTCCAGTCGACCCCGAATAATGGGTTCGGCGGCATTTTCCGATTCTTCGCCGCCTGGTTTCACAGTATATTCGGCACGGCGCAGAATGGCACGAATGCGCGCGATCAGCAGGCGTTGGGAAAAGGGCTTGGAGATATAATCGTCCGCGCCCATGGCAAGACCCAGTGCTTCATCCAGTTCATCGTCCTTCGATGTCAGGAAAATAACAGGAATGGCGCTTTTTTCTCGCAACCGGCGGAGCAATTCCAGTCCGTCCATGCGCGGCATCTTTATGTCAAACACGCCCAGGTCGGGCGGGTTGTCGATCAATGCCTTGAGAGCCGTTTCCGCATCCGAATAGATGCGCGTGATGAACCCCTCCGCCTGCAAGGCGATGGATACTGAAGTCAGGATATTCTTATCGTCGTCAACCAAGGCAATCGTTGTAGTCATAATGGGGTCAGGCTCCCGCCCCTGTGGGCATTGGACGCGCAGGCGTAAACCATGCACCGCTCCACCGCAACACGCTCCCACAGTTCTCAAGAGATTTGACGCATTGGGTTTCAGCCGATATGCGCGCCGTCACTAATCTGGTAATCCAGAATATCAGGGTAATATGCTATAAACGGTTGGCAGGTTCGGCTGGCTTTATTGATTTTAGAATGGATGGGAGAATGCGCGTGCAGGCGATGTCTTCAATAACGCTTACGAAACAGGGTATTTCCAGCGATGCGGAACAGCATTGGAATCTGGGAACTGCTTTGTTGGTAGAAGCGGCGCTTGCCAATGGCGAGGGCGTGCTTGCCAAGGATGGCCCGTTGGTTGTCGCAACCGGCAAGCATACTGGCCGTTCCGCAAACGACAAATTCACTGTTCGCGATGCAGAGACCGAAGACAGCGTATGGTGGGGCAAAACCAACAAGGCGATGACGCCGGAACATTTTGCTGCATTGAAGGCAGATTTCATGCAGGCTTTGGCCAGCAAGGACAAGCTGTATATCGCTGACCTGTTTGGTGGTTCACAGGCGGAACACCGCGTTAATGTCCGCGTCATCAATGAATTGGCCTGGCATAATCTGTTCGTACGCACCTTGCTTGTCCGTCCAGGATTAGACGAACAGGCGGATTTCGTGCCGGAATATACGATCATCGATCTGCCCAGTTTTCGCGCCGACCCGGCGCGCCATGGCTGCAACAGCGGAACCGTTATTGCCGTCAATCACACTGAAAAGCTGATCCTGATCGGCGGGACCGCCTATGCAGGCGAAATGAAAAAGTCTGTTTTCGGTATTCTCAATTACAAGCTACCGATCAAAGGTGTCATGCCGATGCATTGTTCGGCCAATATTGGCCCAAAAGGCGACACCGCGGTCTTTTTTGGATTGTCGGGCACGGGCAAGACGACATTGTCTGCAGACGCCAGCCGCACGCTTATCGGTGATGACGAGCATGGCTGGTCCGATACGGCGGTCTTCAATTTCGAAGGCGGTTGCTATGCCAAGATGATTCGTTTGTCGGCTGAGGCGGAGCCAGAGATTTATGCGACGACGAAGCGTTTCGGCACGGTGCTGGAAAATGTCGTGATCGATCCCGAAACGCGGGAACTCGACCTTGACGACAATAGCCTCGCGGAAAACACGCGTGGGGCCTATCCTATCGATTTTATTCCCAATGCGTCGGAACATAATCTGGGTCCTGTACCGAAAAACATCATCATGCTGACAGCCGACGCCTTCGGCGTTCTGCCTCCAATTTCGCGGCTTTCTCCCGAACAGGCTATGTATCATTTCCTGTCCGGTTATACGGCCAAGGTCGCAGGCACGGAAATTGGCGTGACTGAGCCGGAAGCGACGTTCTCGACGTGTTTTGGTGCGCCCTTTATGCCCCGTCACCCTTCGATTTACGGCAATTTGCTGAAAGAACGCATCGCCAAGGGCGGTGTCACCTGCTGGTTGGTCAATACCGGATGGACGGGCGGTAAATATGGTGTTGGCAGTCGGATGCCGATCAAGGTGACCCGTGCGTTGCTCAACGCCGCGCTCGATGGCAGCCTCAATAGTGCGCAATTTCGCATCGATGAGAATTTTGGGTTCGAAGTACCCGTCAGCGTGCCGGGTGTTGACAGCAAGATTCTCGACCCGCGTCAGACCTGGTCGGACGGTCAGGAATATGATGCGACAGCCCTGAAGCTGGTCGGTCTGTTCGCGGATAATTTTGGGCAGTTCGAAAACTATGTCGATGACGCCGTGCGAAAGATCGCGCTGCAGGTGTCCGAACCGGCCATTTAAGAGGGATCGTCCCGATCTGGTGATAGCGGTCCCGGCAGAAACTGAAATTGTTCAGTCCGGGACCTGCTCATTGCTGCGAAGCACTTCGCCGGCAAGGTACAGTGAACCGCCGATCAGGACAGTGGTTGGCTGATCCACATCTGTGATTGATGATAATGCCCCGGCAATATCGCTGTGCGCTTCGCTCTTAATACCCCAGTCGGATGCAAGTTTGACGATATTGGCCGGATCATGATGGTCATGACCGGGCACAGGAACGGCGTGAACACTGCCGAGATGATCCCGAAGAGGGGTCAGAAAACCGAGTAAATCCTTATTGTCCAGCATACCCAAAACCAATTGAATTTTCCGGGACGGAGGTAGGGACGCACGGAAATGCTGTGCCAACACCTCGGCTGCCGCAGGATTGTGGCCGCCATCCAGCCAGATTTCCGTATTGGGGATCAATCTCGTCAAGGGGCCAGGTTCAAGTCGCTGAAGGCGTGCTGGCCAGTGAGCCCAGAGCGGAGCCGC